>JBBPZF010000648.1:0-5946 GCA_038199105.1 Chitinophagales bacterium
ATACCATCAACGGTGGCCGCTACACCGATGAAGGAAAATTTTTACCATGGGTAATGCGTATTGCGCATAACTTATGTGTTGATCATTTTAGAAAAATCAAGCGCAGCCCTTCTATTAAAACAAGTGACGACCGCGACATCTTCGAGGTGATCAACTTTGCTGAGCCTGATGCTGAAGAAAAAATGATCCAGTTACAAAGCCATGACAGGGTAAGAAGATTACTTGATCTTCTGCCGGAAGATCAAAGGGAAGTAATTGTAATGAGGCACTATGCCGATCTTAGCTTTAAAGAGATAGCAAAGCTCACTGACTGCAGTATCAATACTGCGCTGGGACGCATGCGGTATGGACTCATTAACCTAAGAAAAATGGTTACAGAAAAACAAATTGCTTTATAAATCTTTATAAAGAATTTTTCTGGTGATCCCCTTCAAAAATGTTTGAAGGGGATTTTTTTTATACGGCAATGTTCAATTATTCTTAGGCTCGCTTGCCTTTAATTTATTGCGGACAAGAACGATTAAACTGTCAAGTGTATGAATATCATTGATTTCATTGGCATTCACCAGCATGCGGGTATGCAGGCTATCGCTTAATAAAATCGCCGGCAAAGGCAAATCATCCGGCAGGTATTTTTTTCTTGCCTCATCCTTATCAAGATAAACTTTTGCCAGGGGAAGCGAATCGAGAAAATGCTTCCATTGCGTTTTCATACCAAAAGGCCCATGGGTAAGCAGGCAAAGATTACACGGATAAGTAGATGGCCTGAAAAATTTATGTAAAAAACCTATTGTACCGGGCACAATGCCGCCCCACGCGTTGTATATAAATATTATTTTTGAGTTACCTGGCAAAGGAAAACTGGCCGGAGCACTTTCAATTTTATCTTTTTTACCATCAGGCCGCAGGTAACGAATACCATCAGACATGGCAACAAGCAACATAATGCAAAACAATACCCACACAAAAATTTTTTTCCTTTTAGGCATTAAAGAAGGTTTATTATAAATATAAGTATTTCTGAATGTAAGGCGAGCGATCAACTGGTGTTTAATTGACAGGAATTAGTTGCAAGTTTCATGATTCACTCTACATTTGCAGTTATTTTTGCAATGGCAATACAATCTAAAAAGAACAAGTCGGTTGTGAATTCATTTAAATTTTTGGCGTGAGAAAAAATCTCAATTCGGTAACACCTGCTGGTCTGCTTATAGCTTTAGGAATTATTTACGGAGACATCGGAACATCGCCCTTATATGTTTTCAATGCAATTATCTATAACAAATTAATTTCTGACACGTTAATTATCGGGAGCCTTTCGTGTATTATATGGACGATTACATTGCAGACAACTGTGAAGTACGTAATCATGATATTGCGTGCGGACAATAATGGAGAAGGTGGAACTTTCGCCTTGTATGCATTGGTAAGGCGACGATACAAATGGCTCGTGTACCCGGCGATGATTGGAGGAGCAGCGTTAATTGCTGATGGCATCATTACGCCGCCAATATCCATCACCTCTGCTATTGAAGGCCTTCGCCAGTTACCGATTTTACACGCTATTCAGCCAAATACCATCATGATTATTGTGCTGATAATTATTGTAATGTTTTTCTTCCTGCAACAATTTGGAACTGCATCTATAGGAAAAATGTTCGGGCCGGTGATGCTTATATGGTTTACCATGCTCGCTTTCCTCGGCGCCTTTCACGTGATGGACGATCTTTCGATTTTCAAAGCTTTCAATCCGTATTATGCTATCAATTTTTTAGCTAATTATCCTTCCGGCTTCTGGCTTTTGGGAGCGGTATTCTTATGTACCACAGGGGCTGAAGCGCTGTATAGCGATCTCGGCCATTGCGGCCGGGGTAACATTCGCATTTCCTGGATTTATGTAAAATCCTGCCTTCTGCTGAACTATATCGGTCAGGGCGCTTACCTCCTTGCACACAGGAAAGGTCTCACAATAACAGACGAAGTAAAAGCCAGCCTTCATATAAATGCTTTTTATGATCTTATGCCGCAATGGTTTGTTTTGATTGGTGTGTGTATTGCTACCGTTGCCGCAGTTATTGCAAGCCAGGCAATGGTATCAGGATCGTTTACCCTTATCAGTGAGGCTATGCGCCTGAACCTTTGGCCTAAGCTTAAGATAAAATATCCATCGGATGAAAGAGGGCAACTATTTATACCGGCCGTAAATAACATGATCTTTGTCGGTTGTGTAGGCGTAGTGCTTTATTTTCAAACATCATCACGCATGGAGGCAGCTTATGGCCTTGCAATTATAGTAACTATGCTTGCCACAACTATGCTCTATGCTAACTATATGGTGGTGCACCGGGTGAAATCGTGGCTGATCTATCTTTTTCTAATTGTATATGGCATTATAGAAATCACTTTTCTTGTGGCGTTACTTTTGAAGTTTACACACGGCGGTTATTTTACTACCCTTATCGGCTGCGTTATGTTCTCTGTAATGTATCTCTGGTACAGGGCAAGAAAAATTAAGAACCGGTATGTGGAGTTTGTGCGGCTGGAACAATACCTGCCTATGTTGCAGGAGTTAAGCAATGATAATTCTATTGCAAAATATGCAACACATCTCGTGTACCTTACGAGTGCCAATAACCCAAAGGAGATTGAGCATAAAATTATTTACTCAATCTTAAACAGGAAACCAAAACGTGCGGACATTTATTGGTTTGTCCATGTGGACACATTGGATGATCCTTTCACGCTGGAATATTCGGTGGACGCTATTATACCAAATGAAATAATCCGCGTTGAATTTAGATTAGGATTTAGAATGGAGCCGCATATAAATCTGATGTTCAGGCATGTGGTGGAAAATATGGTATCGAATATGGAAGTGAATATCACCAGCCGTTATGAAAGCCTGCAAAGAAATAATGTAGTCGGGGATTTTCAATTTATCGTTATGGAAAAATTCCTGTCCCGGGACAATGAATTACCGTTTTTTGAAAAGCTCATTATGAAACTCCATTTTTGGGTAAAGGAAGTAAGCCTGAGTGAAGAAAGAGGTTTTGGCCTGGAGCAAAGCAACGTAACCGTTGAAAAGTTTCCTTTGATAGTTGCCCCGGTGAGCCAGTTAAAATTAACGAGAATATTTCCGGAGGATGAATAGGTTTTTAAATCAGGGAAATTACTTAATTGCAATCAGTAACTGACAATCGGCAATAAGCAATGGGCAATAAGCAATGGGCAATAAGCAATAAGCAATAAGCAATAAGCAATAAGCAATAAGCAATAAGCAAAATATAGATTTGAGGTATGTAAAACGTTTTGCGTATTAGAATTGTTCCCGACGCTCTTTGCTCATTGCCTGTTGTTCTTTATAAAAAAAGTGTCGCCAACCATTATCTATATTATCGCAGGATATGCTGTTGTTATCATCCTTGTTTATATTATCCAGGAGAAATTTATTTTTAAACCTGAGAAATTAAAACAGGATTTTCTTTATAAATATGATGTGCCATTCAGGGAATTATTTTTTGATGTAGAGCCCGGTGTCAGAATTAATGGATTACACTTTCATGTAGAGAACCCTTCGGGCCTCATTCTATATTTTCATGGAAATACGAGAAGTATAAAAGGCTGGGCTAAATATGCAAAAGATTTTTATCGCTATAAATATGATGTGGTACTTGTTGACCTTCGAGGCTTCGGAAAAAGCACGGGCACACGTGGTGAAAAAGTAATGTACACGGATATGCAGGTGGTGTATAATAAACTAAGAGAGCGTTACCATGAAAGCGACATGATTTTGTATGGAAGAAGCCTTGGCAGTGGGTTTGCCGCAAAACTTGCAAGCGATAATTCGCCGAGATATTTAATACTCGATGCTCCGTATTACAGTTTCAGAAAAGCTGTGCAGCGTTTTTTTCCTATACTGCCAATGAAATATATTTTACGTTACCAGATACTTACGAATAAATGGATAATGAAAGTTAATTGTCATACTTACATTTTACACGGCACTAAAGATTTGATGATTCCAATAAAGCAAAGTGAGCAACTACAAAAATTAAATCCAAATAAAATAACACTGATACGGATTCGTGGCGGCGGCCATAACAACCTGCCGACCTTTCCGGAATACCATAATTTTATCCGGGACATTTTAAAAACTTAGTACCCATGTCAATGATAGAAAACGAAGCCAATACCAGTAATATAAGTACACGCAGAAAAATATTTCGCTGGAGTAAAGTGATCATTATCCTTTATTGCGGTATTGGCATAGCGCTATATTACCTGCAGGAAAAATTGATGTTTCACCCTGAGCCGTTGCCATACAATTTTGTGTTTAATTTTAATGTTCCATTTAAAGAAGTGAACATTGCGATGAACGCTAATGATAACCTTAATCTTGTACAATTTTTTCCCTCAGCAATGCAAACAAAAGGAGTGGTTTTATATTTTCATGGAAATCGTGGCAACATAAATCGCTATGCAAAATATGCTGCTAATTTTACTAAAAACGGTTATGAAGTTTGGATGCCTGACTATCCCGGCTATGGAAAAACAACAGGAAAATTATCGGAAGAAAATTTATATAAGCAAGCCAACGAAGTTTATAAACTTGCAAATTCAAAATACAAAGAAGATAGTATCATCATCTATGGAAAGTCGCTCGGGTCAGGCATTGCAGCCTGGGTAGCCTCGAAAAAAAAATGTAAAAGACTGATACTGGAGACGCCTTATTATAGCATGGCAGATCTGTTAGGCCACTACGCCCCCATTTATCCAACTAACTCAATGGCGCATTTCAAACTTCCTACCTTTCAATACCTGCAGGAGATACAGGAACCTGTAACTATTTTTCATGGAACTGATGATGGTGTAGTGCCTTATAGCAATGGCAAGAAGCTAACAAAGTTTTTCAAACCGGGAGATGAATTTATTACGATAGAAAACGGTAGCCATAATAATCTCAATGATTTTCCACTGTTTCACCAAAAGCTTGATTCTTTGTTGAGGGAATGAGGTTTCAGGTATCGAGTAGCAAGTAGCAAGCTCTCACTTCACTTTAAAGGCAACAAAATAAAAGTTATTCGCTGCGCCAATTAATTCGAGATCAAAATAAAATGAATCAATAAAATTTTTGTACGCCATGAATTCGTGCGTGGGCACCACAAATTCATCAAAGAAAATGATGTCCCCTTTTTTAAGAAAAGATGCAAGGCTTGTAAGAACAAATAAAGTCGCGGTATAAAGATCTGCGTCAAGCATTATCACCGTACGGTTTTTATTATCGAAAGATTTCAAAAATCCAGGCAGCGTTTGTTGAAACAATCCCTGGAAAAATTTACCCCTGTTATCCTTAATCACAGGAATATTATTTGCCGTGTTGAATGTTCCCTTTTTGTAAGGCCCGAAATCTTCAGGCAAACCGGTAAAAGTATCAAAGCCATAAAAAGCTGAGCCCGGCCTTGCGTTTGCCGTCATCCACCAGTTAAATGAATGGCCATCCGCTACGCCAAATTCCAGGTAACTTATATCAACATCCAGCCCCTCTTTTTCAAGTATGTATGTGTAAAGTTCAGTGCGTTTATTGTAATCCCACTTCGAAGGAAAATCGTTGAACGCAATATTTTTATTTTGACTTACCCATTTCGAAAGCCTCGTCATCCAAACTATTTGCTGAAAAAAACCTGTAAGCCACGAGAACAGCACGTGCAGTTTTAAACGAATGAAAGTGGTTTTAAGAAAACGGATGATTGTAAAATTCATGCGGCAAATATACCTTTCTAAAATTCTTCTAATTGCACCGAAGTGGCGGAAACAGTAACCTCATATTTTACACCAATCTTTAAAGCGTAATTTTCTTTTTCATGGCTTACCGGAAAGTCAAAACAAATCGGGTAATCGTATTCATTCACAATATCCCTTATCACCTCTTTTATTGTTTCGCCAAAC
>JBBPZF010000649.1:0-2395 GCA_038199105.1 Chitinophagales bacterium
AAAAAATAAAGAACAAACAACATCTTATTTTTTAACTTTTAAAACGAAATATATGTGGAAAGAAAAAAATAACACACTTCATAAAAAATTTGAATTCAAAGATTTTTCTGAAGCTTTTGCTTTTATGTCGCGGGTTGCGTTAGCAGCAGAAAAAATGAACCATCACCCTAAGTGGACAAACGAATATAACAAGGTGGAAATATGGCTATCAACGCATGATGCAGGAGATATAGTTTCAGATAAGGATCACAAGCTGGCTGAAAAGATTGATAAGTTTTGAGGCTAATCCGAAATTAATTTTCTTCTTTTTCCCAGGTTATAGGTCTTCCATATTCCAAAAAGAGATGCAAGCATCCACGCTGCCTCAAGAATAATAAACGGAATATAATGTATAAGATAAGATGCAATAGCCGCAAGTAAGCTGCCGATAAATTCATAAATAAATAAGTTACTCCGCTCTTAGAAATTTTGTTGGTAAGAATTAATACAAATGCGATTAATAAAATAGTTACTCCAATACTACCAATCCAATCACTAAAATTCATCTTAAGTTTTTATGGGTGCATTTCAAATTGTCGCATAAGGAATGGTAAATTTAGGGTAACTAAAACCCATTACCATGACCAAAGAACAATTAATTGAAGCGGTATCTGCTCATTATGACGAGTTAAACGCCTTAAACAAAACTGACAGTTTTTATGATTATGAAAATGATTTTATAAAAATATGGGGAAAGGTAGGGCGAGAGATTTTTGAAAAGAATTTGGGCGACCTTCCTGGCGACAGGAGAAAAAAAAACTTTAACCGTGTTTGGGGAGGTGTCAATAGCCAAAAGCCATCCCTATAGTGAAGCGGTAAATAATTTTCAGATAAGCCCTCGAATGCAACAATTAATGACCTACTGTGGCCAGTTAGACAGCTATGAAAAAAGTAATGAAGTGCTTAAAGAAATGTTGCAAATAGATGTAAGTGAAACACAAATTTACAGAGTAACAGATTTTTATGGAAAAGCAGTTGAGCCGCAGGTAAATGCAGAAGCAATTTTACCAGCAGTTAAAAAAGATGAAGTGCTGTATGCAGAAGTGGATGGTTCTATGATATTAACGAGGGAAGAAGGTTGGAGTGAAGTAAAAGTTGGTAGGATTTTTAAAAGCAGTGATTGCATCCATGCAAAAGGAAAACCAGGCTGGATAAGCAATTCACAATACGTAGCCTATTTAGGAAATCATAAAATATTTACCGAAACGATGGACAACATTCTTGATGAGCATGGAAATTTAACCAATCGGCTGGTGTTTATTTCAGACGGTGCAACGTGGATAAAGAAATGGATAGAAGATGCTTTTCCCAATGCAGTTTCCGTTTTAGATTATTATCATGTTTGTGAACATCTACATGAATTTTCCAATAGTGTTTTTAGCGACAAAGGAAAAGAAAAGCTATGGACGGACAAACAAAAAGAATGGTTATTAAAAGGGAAAACAGGCACGGTAATAAAGAATATAAAAAGGATAGGGAAAGGAAATGAAAAGGCCCGGGAATTAATCAATTATTATACGAGCAATAAGAACAGGATGAATTACCCCGAATATCAAAAAACCGGATGTGGCATTATAGGTTCCGGAGCTATAGAATCCGCCCACAGAACTCTGGTTCAAAAGAGAATGAAACAATCCGGTCAACGGTGGAGTTGTAAGGGAGCTCAAAACATGCTCAATCTAAGAGTAGTTAGAAAAAACAATGATTGGAACAAGATTATTGAATTAACGAAAATAAAAATTAAATCAGCCGCTTAGATGCGACAATTTGAAATGCACCCGTTGACGAGTTTAAGCGTTGACGAAATTAAATTTCACTAATCTTCAACTTATTAACCTATTAACTAATCAACTAAATCAAAATGGCAAAGGCAGCAAAAACCGCGATCAAAACTAAAGACCAGAAATCCCTTGCAGAGGCGAAGAACTGGACTAAAGTAGTTCGTACAGTCCGCAGCCCTAAATCGGGGTCTTATACTTTTAGAGAATCTATCGTTCATAAGGATAAGATTAAAGATTTTTTGGCGGGCTAAGTAGTGTATAACATTATTATAATAAGGCTATCCTGCATATGTTGCGGATAGCTTTATTTATTTTTATCCCTTTACTAAATATTCAACATGGGAATTTTTGATAAGATTTTCGGGAAGAAAGAGCAAAAGGAAAGCCTTGATAAGGGTCTCGAGAAAACGAAACAGGGATTTTTTGACAAGATCACTAAAGTAATTGCAGGCAAAAGCACGGTTGATGAAGAAGTACTTGATGATCTCGAAAAAGCACTTGTAAGCGCGGACGTCGGCGTAGATACCACTATAAAAATAATTGACTGAATAGAGACTAGAGTTGCAAGAGATAAA
>JBBPZF010000650.1:0-2483 GCA_038199105.1 Chitinophagales bacterium
AAACCAATTGCCCCCTGATGTTTGGAGGCGCTATTTCAGAAATGTACATTGGCGCCAGCATGGATGCAATGCCAATACCCAGCCCACCAATCAAACGAAAAAAAACAAACCAGTTAAGGCTCATGGGTAAGGCAATACCTATAGACGAAACTGCAAAAAGTATTGCAGATAAAATCAACACTTTTTTGCGCCCTACCCTATCACTTAATTTTCCGGCAAACATAGCGCCCACGATACAACCTATAAGCGCACACGAAGCAACCCAGCCAACCATCGCTGATGAAAGATCATACTTCTTTTGTATAAAGCCGATGGCGCCTGCAACAACTGCTGTATCATATCCGAACAATAGGCCGCCAACAGCCGCAACAATTGTTGCTTTATATACATACCATTTATTTACTGCGTTGCTCATAGTTTTTAATTAATGCGGTAGTCAATTAGATTTTGTGTTCTTACATAAGCTTTGATAGTAGCGCATTCTTCCCCTTCACTTTCTCCGTGAGGCCGAATGGAATATTCACCAACTGCAGCGGGTACTATAAAAGTTTCAGCATAGTGAATTACAAAAGGCTTAAACAAGTTGCCGGGACTTTCCACAATTGCTTCCCTTCCTTTTATAAGATTGAGTACATTGAAATTTCCATTGGTTCGGTGTATTACTTTTTTGGTAAACCAATGCCTGCGTGTTTCAATAAATGATGTCTCATCAAGCCCGGTCTTTTCTTCAAGCCATCCATCCCCTTCGCCTATTTTTTCAAAATGATTGATAATATTTTCTTCTGTCCAGCTCGTTGTTCTGTTCCATTGTATTACCTGCTTGCCGTGGTCAATTGAGATGGGCCGCGGTTTGCCATCAAGACCCATTCTTCCCCAGTCCCAAAGCTTAAATGTAAAAATGTAAGGCGTTGCACTTATTTCGAGCACAACGGTATCGGCGCCTGAACAATGTACGGTTCCCGCAGGTATTAAAATATGATCATGCTTTTTTACAGGCCATTTTTGCACATATTCCTCTGCATTAAAATTGTCCCCGTTCTCCTGTGCTTCTTCCAGGTCATGCACCATTTTTTCAGGGATAATTTTTTCTTTCAATCCGAGGTAAACAAAAGCATCTTCCTTCGCATCTAACATATAATAGCTCTCATCTTGTGTGTAAGCCATTCCAAATTTTTCCCTGATGTATTCTTTTAACGGATGCACCTGCAGGCTCAGGTTTCCACCTCCCATCGTATCCAAAAAATCAAACCGTATGGGAAACTCTGTACCAAAAGCTTTATATACTTTTCGTCCTAATAATTTTTCAGGCTCTGCAAATACAAGGTTGATTGCGGGTGTTTCAAAGAGAACATCGTTAAAAGAAAATAACAGGCTGTTTTCTTCCGGAACACAATCAAAGCCCCATGCAAAATTTTGTTGTTCACGATCAAGGTCACATACTTCCTTCAACCATTGGCCGCCCCATGGGCCTGGATCGAAAAACGGCATTACTCTGAAAGGCCGCTGAACGGTGTGTTTCAATGCATCTCTCAATGCGATACCGGAAATTAATTTGGGATTATTTGGCAGCGTAGTATCAAGTACATAATCCCATGCATTCATAATAGTTTTTTTATGACGATCACAAACTCTCCAGTCAACAAAAAAACTTCTCTTGTACAAATAAGAAAATTCAGCATCAACATTTTGAACACCGATATTGCTAATACTGTTATTTCTAAACCGGAGTTGTATTTCCCAACGCGGCATATCAGCGTATAAAAGAAGAGTCGGCTTTGGAGAAATAAGGGAAGCACCGATGCCATATCCAATGCAAATTCCTTCTTTCACTGCGTCTATTTCTTCCTGTATTGAGGAAATTTTTTTTGCATTAAAAAAATCAGCGAGGTTCAATGGAGTCATGTATCCAAACACGGGATCGTCTGTAACATAAGGATAGACCATTTTTTCAATCTCATCATTTTGTTGCATTGCAGCAGATGCATCAAATAACATCGCATGGGGAATATGCCGTCGTATTTCTTTTGCAATTTCCTGTGTGTAAACGCCGGGGTAACATTCAATAACAATAACTATTTTTTTATTCAGAAGCTTGCAGGTGTACTGTAATTTGCAGATTATATTTTTCCAGCCTTCAGTACAGGCATATCCATCAATTTTTATTGCAGGGAATTTGTCAAAATTTGATTTTTTCAAGTGGTTCATTATTCAGTTAGAGATATTTTTCCAATTTTAGAGCAATCTACAGGTTATTAATGAATGTTTAAACGTTCATACATACTATAAATGTATGCGATTCTTTTAAATGATCAAACTTTAGTCAAAACATATTTGTATTTCGAATCAATTTTATAGGAAGATTTGAAAATTATTTTTTTCCGGCTCAAATACATTTTGTTTATAGATAAATTAGTATGTTCGTACATTCAAACATATTAGAATTTTGGGGTTGAATATTTCAATTTTCCCGTTTTAAAATCCAT
>JBBPZF010000651.1:0-2092 GCA_038199105.1 Chitinophagales bacterium
TCTTTTAACATTGCCTTTGACCCTTAATCATTGTTTGATTATTAAGTGTTTTATCCATTCCTGTGTAAGATTTTTATAGCCCCAAAAAAATATACAAACGTTTTAATTCACATCGTTTGTAATCTGTTTACATTACCTTTTTCACCACAAGAGAATGATCTCCATTTTCTATGAGTAACACTTTGCACATTGATTTCTAAACAATTAAAATTAAAAAAAATGAAAAAAAGCTTTACAATTAGTAAGCTGAAAATCGGTATTGCTGCGGCAGCCGTTACAGTATTTTCAGCGGTACTAATGTCTTCGAGCCACCGCGAAGCACCGATGATCTCAAACGATCCGCTGGCAGACAACACGGATGTCTATGCCTTCAAAAGCCCTAAAGACCCTAACAAAATTGTAATTATCGCTAATTACATTCCAGGGCAACTTCCTAACGGCGGTCCAAATTATTATTCTTTTGGAGATAACGTACGTTATGAAATCCATATCGACAACGATGCAACCAAGCCAGGCGATGAGGTTACTTATCGTTTTACTTTTTACAAAGAAAACCAGGACCCTACTACATTTTTCAACATCAGGCTTGGAAAAGAAAATTTGAAAACAACATATAAGTTGGAAAGAAGTACTGATGGGGGTAAAACCTTTGAAGAGATTATTTCTCGTATGAATGGTACTGTTCCACCTTATAACATTGGGCCACGCTCTATCAGCTCGCCAGTTGGCCTGAATGCTCCGGATTACAATTCGCTGATTGCTAAATCCATCATTACAACAAAAGGTGGAGAAAGGGTTTTTGCAGGCACAGCAGATGATCCTTTCTTTGTTGATCTCGGAGGTATCTTTGATTTAGGAAATGCTCCCCGCCAGGGACCAAGCCGCTCTGAAGATGGTCTGAAGTGCCTGAATGTTTCTACGCTTGTATTGGAGATTCCAATTAAATATCTACAGAAAGATCACAAATCGCTTAGTGAGGCGAAAAATATTCTTGATCCTAATTTTGTAATTGGAGTATGGGCATCTGCAAGCAGGCAAAAAGTAAGAACATTGAATGGTGATGGTACTGAAAGCAACCACGGACCATTTGTTCAGGTTTCACGTCTCGGAATGCCATTGGTTAACGAAGTTCTTGTTCCTATTGGCTATAAAGATTATTGGAACAGTCTTACCCCTTACCAGGATCTTGCCCATTTAAGTACTTTCGGCAATTACTTCTACAATCCTGAATTAGCGCTGTACATGGACGATGATCAATTTGGAAAGGCAATTCCTGCTTTTGCTCCATTGAGAATTCAAAAGAAATCTTTGGGAACTTATGATTTCAGCAATGGCAATGATGGCTTATACGGATTAAAAGGAAATCCGGCATTAGATGGCACAGCTTTAAGCGAGGCTAATTTTGGCGCCTTATTATTACCCTCAGCAAAGTCTCCGAGGTCTGTAGATATGTATCCAATTTTCAATACTGGCGTTCCTAATATGCGTCCTTATCAACTCGCAACCGGAAAGATGGGTAATCCACTTGCCGCAGGTAAGCCGTTTGTTAATAACTTTTTACCAAATGGGGGGGATATGCTTAGATTAAATATGGCTGTTCCGGTAACGCCTAGAAATAGTCCTGATTTTAAAAATACAGGATTGTTGGAAGCCGCTGTGTTAGGATTAACTGATCCGAGATTTAAAGGAAACAAGAAGCTGCAGTTTATTCCAAACATGGATGGTTTCCCCAATGGAAGAAGGTTGGAAGATGATGTTACCCGTATAGAATTGCAGGCTGTGGGTGGCGTTGTACTGGCAGCATTAGGTTTGTGGTACGATGATTTTGTACCAGGCGGTAGCCCCGTTACTCCAAACCTTGTAAGCGTTTTAACTTACAACACCGGTGTTAATGCAAATGATACGTCATTCAAAACATCTTTCCCTTATGTACAAACTCCATGGTCAGGTGATCATAATTGTGACTGTGCACCACCACCGTCAGCGGCAAAAGTAACCATGAAGAGTAACGGCCCTGCTACAACACAACAACTCGGCCTTGCTTCTCCTGGCATTGAAATCGCAACCTCACCAAATCCAATGAACAACAGCA
>JBBPZF010000652.1:0-3253 GCA_038199105.1 Chitinophagales bacterium
GAAAAGCTTGGAGAAACAGACATAGAAGTAACAACGATAGACGACATATTTAGCCAGGTAAATACTAAACCGAAAACAAATCCTGAAACAACACCTGCCCCGGAAAACCTGGCTTACGTAATTTATACATCCGGCTCCACCGGCAATCCAAAGGGCGTAATGGTAGAGCATCGCAACCTCGTAGATTATATTTTTGGATTAAAAGATGCAACGCAAATAGATCAATGCAAATCATTTGCCCTCGTAAGTACCATAGCCACAGACCTTGGTAATACCGTCTTGTTTAGCTCATTGCTTTTTGGCGGCGCACTGCATGTATTTACCAAAGAGGCTGTGAGCAATATATATGGCCTTCATGAATATTTTGGGGAGCACGCTATCGAATGTTTGAAAATAGTACCATCGCATTGGAAAGCATTAAGTAAAGATGAAGAACTGCTGTTGCCATCAAAGCTGTTGGTGTTTGGTGGGGAAGCGCTTCATAGTGAGATAGCATTGCAAATAGAGAATACCGCAACAAGCTGCCGCGTAGTTAATCATTATGGCCCAACAGAAACTACTATTGGGAAGTTGTTAAACGTAGTGCAAAAAGGAAAGCAGTATGGTAAAACAATCCCAATAGGCAAGCCTTTTTCAAACACTAAAGTTTACGTATTAAATAAAGAAATGTCATTGTGCCCCGCAGGCGTACCCGGTCAATTATACATCGCGGGCGATGGCGTGGCAAGAGGCTACCTCAACAATGAAGCGCTTACAAAGAGCAAGTTCATACAAGATCCTTTGGAAGATGAATCTGTAATGTATGGCACAGGCGATCTTGTGAAATATTTACCCGATGGAAACATAGAATTTATAGGCCGTGTAGATAACCAGGTAAAAATAAGAGGATACAGAATTGAATTAGGTGAAATAGAAAATGTGTTGCAACAATGTGAATCGGTAAGCCAGGCGGTCGTGCTTGCAAAAGAAGATAAGCAAGGCAACAAAAGATTGCTGGCGTATATCGTTCCACAGGACGAATTTGACCGGGAAGGTATCTATGCTTATTTAAAAGAAAAGTTACCTGAGTACATGATGCCTGCCATAATAATGGAAATAGCAGAGTTACCATTAACGGCAAATGGAAAGGTTGACCGCAAAGCGTTGCCTGATCCCGAAGCTGGCGAAGTACAAAGCGGCGTGTACATAGCACCAACCAATAATGTCGAAAATAAGCTTGCAGAAATCTGGCAGGAGATATTAGAGGTAGAACAGGTGGGCATTCACGACGACTTCTTTGAACTCGGAGGACATTCTTTATTGGCCATCCGCCTTATCTCAATGATCCGTAAAGAGCTGGGTCTTGAAGTGAAGATTGGAGATGTGTTCGATTATCCAACAATAGCATTATTATCAAAGCGAATCGCAGGCCAGGAAGCCCGTGCATTGTTGCCAACAATGGAAATAAAAGAAAGGCCTGGTAGAATTCCATTATCATTCAGCCAGGAGCGCCTTTGGTTTATTGATCAGCTCGAAGGAAGTACGCAATATCATCTGCCGACGATATTACGACTTAAAGGGAATCTAAATGTTGATGCATTAAACTATTCCCTGCAACAAATAGTTCACCGCCACCAGGTACTACGTACCGTTTATAAAGAAGAAGGCGGCATACCATTTCAACATATAAAAGAAGATGAAAAAAATGCTGTACAGGAAATTGATGGGAGTCAGTTTAAAGACAACAGCGAAGAATTATTCCGTTTTATAAAGCAACTGGTAAAAACGCCTTTTGATTTATCTAAAGATAATATGCTGAAGGTTTATCTTATAGAGATAGGACAGAATGAACATGTATTGATCGCCGTTATGCACCATATATCATCTGATGCATGGTCAACATCAATTATGGTAAGAGAAGTGGCAGAGCTCTATAATTCGTTCATAGAAAACCGACCTTCACAACTGCCTGCAATGGATTTACAATATGCAGATTATTCCATCTGGCAGCGTAACAATTTGAAAGGTGAAATATTTGAAAATAAGATTGCCTATTGGAAAGAAAAACTTAAAGGAGTTGCTGCCTTAGAGTTGCCGGTTGACTATATGCGGCCTCCCATTATAAGTACAAAAGGATCGTTTGTGAATTTCAGCATCGAAAAAGAATTGAGCAACGAAATAAAAAAGTTTAGCCAAAAAGAGGGCTCTACTTTATTCATCGTTTTCCAGGCAATATACAAGGCAATGCTATACAGATATAGCGGCCAGCAGGATATAAGCGTTGGTACATCAATAGCGCGACGCGAACAACAGCAGCTCGAAAGTTTAATAGGCTTTTTTGTAAATACACTTGCCCTGCGTGATGAAGTAAACGGTGAAGGTACATTTATGGAACTGCTTCACCAGGTAAGGGCGACTACTATGGAAGCTTACGAGCACCAGGAAGTGCCATTTGAAAAAGTGGTAGAGACCGTATTAAAAGAAAGAGATAAGAGCCGCAGTCCTCTATTTCAGGTAATGCTTGTATTTATTAATACGCCTGAAGTTGGCGAGCTACGTTTGGGCGATATTGAATTGTCAGCAGAAGAATATGAACAAACCACAGCAAAATTTGAGATCACTTTTTTTATAAGAGATACGGCTAATGGCTTTGAAGGAACTGTCCAATATTATACGGATTTATATAAGGAAGAAACGATAAAAAGAATGATTGTGCATTTTAATGAATTGCTTAAGTCGGTTATAAAAGATCCTACTGAAAAAATAGATTTGTTGCAGATGTTGACTGAAGAGGAAGAGCAACAATTATTAATGGAATTCAATTAATGAAACAGTAAGAAATGGAGAAGAGTTTTATAGATTTATTTGATGAGCAGGTAATTAAAACCCCTGGCAATGTCGCCGTGGTTTTTGAGCAACAGAAGCTTACTTATGCTGAGTTGAACGAACGTGCCGACGACCTTGCTCACTATCTTAGAAGCAAAGGGGTGGAAGATACACTGGTTCCCTTGTTTATTGAGCGCGGCCTACAGATGATTGTGGCAATGCTGGGTATTATGAAAGCCGGTGGAGCCTATGTTCCTATAGACACGGACTTTCCTGCAGATAGAATAGATTTTATTTTAAAAGATACAAAAGCCGCTCTTGTCGTAAGCAGCAAGCTTGCCTCTTCAAAGCTTCCTGTCGAAGCAGTTATAGAAACCATAGATATTGATGCCGTGCCGGATACATCGGAAAAGCAACCCTTAAAAGTTAAACCTATCCAACTCGCCTA
>JBBPZF010000653.1:0-3497 GCA_038199105.1 Chitinophagales bacterium
CCTTATCCGATACTAAAAAGACTTTGCGACTATTCTACCTAATTCTAAAACAATTCTATGGCCATAATTTTTTTAATGATAGCCAAGCAACCGTTTACGTAACCCAAAAATTGGCGCGTCCGCTTGTGCCCGAATTGAAAAGATGCTTACTTACCTCTGTAAATAGAACATGGCTGGTCTTGTAAAAGACCTGAAGATTGGAAATATAGTAGCGCCAAAGATTTCTGCGGCATGAAAGGATTGGTTGAATTATGTTATAGTTAGTATTAGATGGCACAAGCGGACGCCTGCCCCAGCAGCGGGCTTATTGAGATTAAGATTTCATTAATCTTCCATTTTCATCTCGTTTTGGACGAAAAATAATTGTGCAATTACAACCTCCTTTGCGATTACAAATTTTAATTGGAACAGGAGGAGTATTAATGTCTATAGATGCTAAATCAATTTTTTGTTGATTGAATTTTAAACATTCAATGCAACATTTATCTGATAAAATGAAAGCATCACACTTTAATTTTGTTCCTAATGCTTTTACAATACTTTCTTTTATAAGTTGTCTATGTTGATCTGTGTTAATTTAGATTTAGTTTAGTTGGTTATAAGATATATTTTCTACTTGTTAACTAAATAAATATAGAAAAACTTTTTATAAACAGTCTCAACCGATACTCGCGCTAAATACTATTATCAGTATTTAATTCTATAATTAGATTGATACAAACCTAAAGGCCATCAGTGGGCCAACAGTGGGATTTTTTATTCTATATAATTTTCCTTGTTTAAAGTTATTTTTTCAAATAAATGATCCAGAAGCACATAAATTGTCCCACCTCCATGAAAAAAAGCGCCCATAAAAAAAGAGCCGGCACTGTAAAACGAAATACTATAAATAAAACTTGAGTAGTTTGAGGATGATTTTGAATTGATATTTATGTAATTTAAAATCGAACCAATTAAAAATACAATTGAGCTGAACAAAAATCTTTCCCCAATTCCAGTCAAAAAGATTTGCTCTTTGGAATCACAGTTCCTGGAATATGAAAAACAAATATTCGAAAGCGCCGCAAATATCGCAAAACCATAATAAGTTAAAGGGATGGATTTTTCTCTATGGAAAATAAAAATATCTCCAAACAAATAAACTCCGAATATCAATAACATAATTAGAAAAGAGTATACAACAGAAAACTTTATTACAAATCGTATAAACAAAAAGAATACCTTTTCATGTAGTTTTCCTTTCATAGCATAAAAATTTTAAAATTATATTATTTAAAAATAATCTAACCACATCAATAACTCTGCTTCAATAAAAGTCCCCCAAAGAATCAACAGCACAAGTGAGTAACACAACTGGGTTGCCCAATGCCCCTCAGCCAGTAACAAAATCCATTTACTCTTCATCATCACCCAACATTTCTCCATTAGATAGTTCCGGTAAAATATTTTTTACCTGTTCATCAGTTAGTGTGTCAACATCTTTCAACCTTTTTTGTAAGGCTCTTGTCCGCTTGCCTGCTACATCTTCGAGCTGGCTGAGTCCTGTTTGTATATTTTTCTGGGCTTTATCGAGCAAAGCGGTAAAGTTGCCAAACTCTGTTTTTACTGCGCTTAAAAGTTGCCATACTTCGCTGCTGCGCTTTTCTATGGCAAGTGTGCGAAAGCCCATTTGTAAACTGCTCAAAAATGCGGAGAGGGTAGTGGGGCCTGCTATATTTATTTTACATTCTGTGCGTATGCTTTCGAAGAGGCCGGGTGTGCGCAATACTTCGGCATAGAGGCTTTCAAAGGGCAGGAACAGTATGGCAAAGTCTGTAGTGTTGGGCGGGTCAATATAACGGGCACAGATATCCGAAGCGCATTTTTTTATGCCTCTTACAAAAGCCCTGCGCCTCTCTTCTATCTGCGTGGCGTTGCTATGGTCGTAGGCTTCTAAAAGCAACTCAAAATCTTCTTTCGGAAACTTGGAATCTACCGGCAGCCATACCACTTTGTCTTTGTTGCCGGGAAATTTTATGGCAAACTCTACGAGTGCATTGCTGCCGTTTTTTGTTTTTACATTCTTCGCATATTGGTCGGGCGTAAGGGTTTGCTCTAAAATATTTTCGAGTTGATACTCACCAAGCACGCCTCTTGTTTTTACATTGGTGAGCACACGCTTAAGATCGCCAACACCTGTTGCTAATTGTTGCATATCGCCAAGGCCTTTGTGTACAGCTTCCAGCCTTTCGCTTACAAGTTTGAATGATTCGCCCAAACGTTTTTCTAATGTATGCTGTAATTTTTCATCAACGGTAATGCGCATCTGTTCCAGCTTTTGTTCGTTGCCCTGCTGCATGTCACCAATCTTTTTTTCAAGGGTCTGCCGCATGTTGTCGAGCTTGTTGCCGGTATCCGTATTTTGTTCGGTTTGTTTATTCAGTAAGGCGAAAAAATTATCTTTTTGCAGGGTGTTGAATTGTTGTATGGATTGGGCAAGGTCATTTTTAAATGTTGCCAATGAAGCGGCTAATTCATTTCTTGCATTGGCTGCGCCGTCAAATGTTTCTTTGCGGTTAGAAGCGATCTCACTTTTCACGGCGGCTTCTATGCGTTGAATGTCGGAGCGTAGCGCATCAAACTTATAATCTATACCAGGTTGCTTATTGTTAATGGCTTTGCGTGCTATGATAATATTAATGATAAGCAGCAACGTGATGATGGCAAAGGCGATATAGGTAAACAGCATGAAGAGATTGTTATGGTGATCTAAGATATTATTTTTCGGTGAATGCACTGCTAAAGGAAATAATCGCGAAGGTTTTGTAGCATGCCGTTAACAGGATATACATCATTCTATGAATTGCAAATTGCAAATTTCAAAGCAATAAAGCATAGACCTTTTGCAAAAAGTGCCAACTACGGATAACTTATTTTTGCAGGCTAATATGATAATGCCACCATGCACATAACCTCCGATAACAGGCTGAAGAAACTGATCGTGATCGGCGACAGGTTGCTGATTAAACTCACGCGGCCAGATGAACGAAGCGCCAGTGGGCTTTACCTGCCGCCGGGCGTACAGGAAAAAGAAAAGGTGCAACAGGGTTATGTAATAAAGGCAGGTCCTGGCTACGCCATTCCAATGCCTATGGAAGATGAAGCCTGGAAAGGGGAAGAAGACAAAATAAAATATATGCCGCTGCAGGCAAAGGAAGGTGACCTGGCTATTTTTCTCATAAGCGCTGCTACGGAAGTAATGTATGAAGGCGATAAGTATTTCATTGTGCCACAGAGCGCTGTTCTTATGCTGGAGAGAGAAGAAGATTTATAGTGTTCTCTCCATTCAATTTCATACGTAAGGCAGGTGAGTCATCTTTCATATTTTACTTTGTCAGACTAATGCCAAAGCCAATATTTAAAGACAGTTTGGTTTGTTTAGAGTTATCAAATTCTGACAGGACTCCAAATTTAGAAAATGCATTTTCTGAAAATGCATTAGTCAAACCAACTAAATA
>JBBPZF010000654.1:0-3538 GCA_038199105.1 Chitinophagales bacterium
ATTCTTAAAAAAATTTCAGCAAAAAAATGTTTATCTATAACTGAGTTGGTTGTTAAAATAATATGGCATGCATTGGAAATATTTGCAAAGCCTGCTATTTTGCTTTCTGATAAAGTTGATTTTTACGAATCAGAAATAATGCTCAGAAAAAGCAGTGAAGACCAGGTGCAAACGCTTTACCTGATAAAGCACCAGGCTTCCGTGATACATAAAGTGCTTATGCTAATGGCTGAGCCAATTAATCACCAGCATCCCGAAACAAACGAGAGAGCTGCCGTACAGGATATGCGTGATCAATACCTTAAAATGCTCACGCTATATAATCAGATACTGGATGATGTGAATAATCTAATGAACCTTAGCATGTCCGTCTCAGCTAAAAGAACCAATGAAGTAATGCGTGTGCTTACCATTTTTTCTGTGTTTTTTATGCCCCTTACTTTTATTGCCGGCATCTATGGTATGAACTTTAAATTTATGCCTGAGCTTAATCATAAATGGAGTTATCCTGCCGTACTCTTCGTGATGGCGTTAGTAACTCTGACTATTTATTTTTGGTTCAAACGCAAAAGATGGATTTGATTTTTTACTTATTTAGGACAGAAATACTCCTACACTGGCGATTCCCAATATTATCATATTCAATGGCCAGATGTATTTTGTATAACTATTGAGATTCGGGAGAACGATACCAATGAAAAGATGCTGGATAAGTGCAACAAGTAATATTTCATATTTATAACGCTTGAGAAAATAGCGGAAATACTTCATTTAAGAAAATGATTTGGTGCATGGCTGCTAATTATATGCCGAAGACCTATAAGCTTGTTTAACAGAGCTGGTTTTAAAAGTTCTTTACAATATAAGCGAGTTTGTAAGTTTTTATTTATCGCACTACTATTTCCTTACAAAAAAAACTGTTATTTTAGATATTCAATGATTAACCCTCTATAAAATTATGGTGCGTCCTCCTCAGCCTGAGAATGAAACATCGCGGCTTGAAGAATTAAGTACATATAATATTCTTGATACTCTTTCTGAAAACGATTATGAAGATATTACTATGTTAGCCGCCACTATTTGCAAAACTCCTATTTCCCTGATAACTTTTATAGATAAAGACAGGCAGTGGTTTAAATCTCATTACGGTACCGCACAAACCGAGACGATAAGGGAATATTCTTTTTGCGCCCATGCACTCAATTCGCCGAAGGAAGCCCTGGTAATTGAAGACTCCAGGCAAGATGAGCGCTTTGCAGATAATCCTATGGTGACTGGCGATCCTTATGTAATTTTTTACACAGGTATTCCTTTGGTAAATCCTAACGGCTATCCACTGGGAACGCTATGTGTTCTTGATCACAAGCCGCGAAAATTAGAAGATGAACAACTAACTGCGCTCGGGATTTTATCAAAGCAGGTAATAACCTTGCTGGAAATGCGGAGGTCAAATATCGTGCTTCAAAAAACCAAGGAAGAACTGGAGATCAGGAATAAAGAGCTTGAACAATTTGCTTCTGTAGTGTCGCATGATATAAAATCGCCGTTGTCAGGTATATCAATGGCTAACCAAATTTTAAATGACCAATTCAAGAAGGCGCTTGGCAAGGAAGGAACAGATATTGTAAATGTTTCAAAGCGGTCAGCCGATAAAATCCAGGCGCTTGTTGACGGCATTTTATCTTACTATAAAGGTGGCGACTATTCGGGTAATGCAGAGGAATTTAATATCACTAAATTTTTTGAATCAATACTTTCTGTACTTCCTGCAAATAAAAAATACGAACTTATTTACCCGACCAGTGGTGCCACCATTACCATGAATAAAATACAGCTTGAGCAGATTTTCAGCAATCTTATCAGTAACAGTATTCATTACAATGATCACGAAGTAATAAAAATTGACATTAGTTTTTCCGAAGCACCACAGCAATATTTCTTTTCTCTTACTGATAATGGAATAGGCATTGAAAGGGAACACCAACAGAAAATCTTCAACCTGTTTACTACACTTCCTTCAAAAAGCACCGGATGGCGAATCTGGCCATGGCATTGGGCTTTCTACCGTAAAAAAGATTGTAGAAAGAAACGGTGGCATTGTTACCATAGAATCTACCCCCGGCAAAGGGACTAAGTTTTCATTTAATATAAAAAAAGGTTGGCCGTTAAGGAAATAGTTCGAAGGATGGTATTTATTCAGTAACATTTCTGCGCCTGCAGTTGCGAATGTTTGTCTTTGGAATATATTGGCGTATTGGATTCTCAATATTTAGTAAAAATCTTTAGAAGAAGTTATTTGGCCAGGCACCAGCAGTCTCAACGATAAAGAATTCCATACCTATTCATTTCTTCTTTCTCAAAAGTTCTATTTTTGAGTTATGCCACACAATCATCTTCAGTCTCAATTCTTATTAAATCCCGACATTACTTATTTAAATTTTGGTTCTTTCGGAGCTTGCCCAAAACCAATTTTTGAAGACTACCAAAAATGGCAACTCGAGCTTGAAACAGAGCCTGTGCAATTTATGACCATGAGTGGCCCGGGTTACTTAAAAGAATCGCGGGAAGCGCTGGCAAAATATATTCATTGTAATGCTGACGACGTTGTGTATGTTACTAATCCTTCTTACGGAATAAACATCATTGCTAAAAATTTTACAATCAACGCCGGTGATGAAATACTTGGCACCAATCTTGAATATGGCGCGCTTGATCGTACCTGGAATTATTATTGTAAAAAAGCAGGCGCAAAATATGTGCGGCACGAAATCAAGCTACCCCTTGTTTCAAAAGAGCAGTTTATCGAAGATTTTTTTAAAGGCGTAACCGCTAAAACAAAAGCCATTTTTATAAGCCATATTACCAGCGCAACTGCATTGATATTTCCTGTAAAAGAAATTTGTGAAATGGCTAAAGCAAAAGGTTTGTTCACCATTGTTGATGGCGCACACGTGCCGGGGCACCTTCCTTTAAATATCGAAGAGCTTAATCCTGATGTGTACACAGGCGCCTGTCATAAATGGATGTGTGCTCCAAAGGGTTGTTCGTTTTTATATGTAAAAAAAGAATGGCAACATTTGTTTGATCCTTTACTTATAAGCTGGGGATATGAAAGCATAAATCCTTCCCAATCTCAATTCCTGGATTATCATCAACTACAGGGCACAAGAGATTATTCAGCTTTTTTATCTATCCCTAAAACGATACAATTTTTAAATGAAAATGACTGGCCAGAAGTGGCCGCGGATTGCAGGCAAATTGCACATTCCAACTACGGCCGCTTTTGTGATTTGCTAAATACAAAGCCACTATGTCCAATTGCAGATGAATTTTTGGGACAGATGTCTAGCATACCTGTTCACACTTCCCAACCCCAGGAATTGCAGCGTTTACTTTTTGAAAAATATCGGATAGAGGTGCCCGTTATGAAGCAGGATAATCTCATCTTTATAAGATATTCTATCCAGGCTTTTAATACACAAGACGACTTGGATAAATTGTATGATGCTTTGAAGGAAATAAAAGGAGGGGAGTCGCG
>JBBPZF010000655.1:0-2115 GCA_038199105.1 Chitinophagales bacterium
CGTGCCATTCCATAATAATACCTCCGGAATGATCGCTTCGTTTACTAAAGATTGGTACATAGCAAACACATCAGATGCTTTCTGCGGCTCGTAAGTACACATACTTCCCGGTGCATGCAACATGCCCGGTGGCACATCCCAGCCGGTACCCGGCTCGAGGCGAAAAGCTTGCGAGTAATTTGTTATTTTATTATCGCCTTTTGTAAAGTTCACCAGGCATTCACGAATTTGTTCTTTCGTTGTTCCTGGTGCAATTCCAAAAAAAGTGTATGGAAAATCTCCGCCATGATTATTAACCTGCGGTGGAAAATAATAGGCTTCAGGTTTACCTTTCTGCCCTATCAATGCCGCCTTTTCATCGTTATGATGAATGTGATGCGGAAGAGGCCCCATGTTATCAAAGAACTTTGAATACATCGGCCAGCTTTCATATTTATCCCATAATCTTTTTCCGATCAGGTCACCTTTTAATTCGTCTACCGCATCTTTCAGAAGAATAAATTTTTCATTGTTACCATCTTTAAATACAATAAAGCTTAGTCCCTCATGTTCGCCGGTAAGCGGACCATTCTTTGCAGGAGTGGTGGAAGAAAACCATCGTTCATCAATGCCGCCCCTTTCTCCGCCAAGAACATAATAATCATCGGGGTGCAATTTTATTCTGCGACCCGGCACACAAAAGGAACGCGGCACCCAATTGGGTGCAAGACGCAAAATTCCCTTTCCCTGGTCTAATGCCTTTTGTGCTAAACTTAATTTTTCTGCTGTTTCCATTTAAAGTGATTTTTATAATTTAGCTAAATCGTATGTTTCAAAAATTCATTTATTTTTTCTTCATCTTCCATTACTTCCATCTCTAGGTCATAAGCACGCATTTCTCCGGGTTTTAGAAAAATTAATTCCTGATCCTGTCTCGCTTTGCCTTGCCCGATAGGCGGATTAGTACCAGGTTCAAGACCGGTGACAATTCATCTTTGCCCCAATGCTGCCAATTCGTTAACCACGGCAATTGTTTTTTATTGAATCGCAAAGCAAGAGCAATACCTATCTGAGAATTGTACAATCCGCATACACATTTGCCTGCCTTATCAGGTGCAGCATTTATGTAGGCGACAGCTTCCCCTGTGCCATTATGCTCTTCCAATGGTGGCGGACATTTGCGGAAATTATACTGCTCGTTGAAAATTTTATTGTTTACGCCACCTTCCCGTGATTGCCATGCGCCCTTCCATATTATGTCAGTTCCTTCGTCAACTAAAGGCCATCCAAAATTGAAATGATATAAAATCATGTGGGGAACAGGAACATTTGCCAGGTTCGTAACCTCATCATGAATGCGAATGGTTGCCTGCCCGATTGTTGCTGATATCGTTCTTCTCAATTCGAAGCCCGGCCCAAATATTTTCGTTTGTCTAATCTTGCCTGTGATGCTCATTTCCATTTTTCCACGTGCAGGATCAGGTTGTATAATGGATTCTATTTCGGCAGGAATATTACTGATTAATCCGTGAATTCCACGCTCACCATATTCGTCGCTCTCTGGTCCGCCCACGTGATCGAGCCCGCAGGTAACAAGCAGTCCACCACCAAATGTTCTTAACCAATCCAGTCTTTTGTCAGAAAATGGTTGCGGGCTGGTAATCCCTAAATGACTTATCCACGCAAGACTATGCTCATTATAAAACGCATCAGCAATATCCATAGCACGGTCAACGACTACTTTATAACGCAAACCCGTACCTGTATTAATCCAGGCAATGCGATTGCCCCGGCCCACACCATTGTCAAGCACGGAAGTTTCAATTCCACCTAACTGTGCATGATTGGAGATTTTATCTTTCCATGCCGGCGGTAAATTTATTTCTTCTTTGTCTGAACTATGATTCATTTGATTTTTTGATGGGCTATGATTTTATCCTGTTTATTTGTCTATAGTTTTCATTTCAATCATTTTCATTGTCTAAACTATGATTTATTTGATTTTTTGATTGACTATGATTTTTATTCGGCTTCATAACTCTTTTGAATTGAATGATGTATTTCCAAAATTTATGAGCAAACCAATATCCATTTTATATGCTTCCAGATAATTTATTGCCTTAGCAACATCTTCCA
>JBBPZF010000656.1:0-5030 GCA_038199105.1 Chitinophagales bacterium
ATACTAACCACACTTTCTTTATCAAGCCGCTTGTCTATTTCCTCCCATGCTTTTTGTGAGGGAGTTGCTTCATTTTCATTTAAGGCCGAGTGAAAAATGTCTTCTGTATCATGTAGATTTTCATCCATATTTTAATAGTTTTTGGCAACTTTTAAACTCCTGGTAACCGCGCACTGTAATATCTTTTTTGCATCAAAAAAATTGGATTTTGATGTTCCTTCGGAAATGCCTAATTGCTCTGCGATTTCCCGGTGCTTCATACCTTCAAAAACATACAGGTTAAAAACCATGCGGTATGCTGGTGTCAAAGCCTGAACCATTTCCAGTAGTTCTTTCTTCTGTATCCTGGATAAAATATCTTCTTTGCAAATTGGCTCCCTACCGGTATTATCAATATCTACAACCGGGTACATTTTGGATTTTGTCCGATAATGCTGAATAGCGCAATACACCATTATTTTTCTTATCCAGCCTTCAAAAGATCCTGCATATTTAAAACTGTGCAACGATTTAAAAACCTGTATAAACCCTTCCTGCATTATTTCTTCTGCTTCTTCTTTATTTTTTGCATAACGCATGCAAACTCCCAACATCTTTGGCGCGAATTGCTCATACAACCTGCTTTGGGAATATCTGTCCCCCATAATACAGGCTTGTATTAATCGTTTAGGTTGTTCCAATAAATCAGCTGGGTTTACATCCATAGTTGTATAAGCCATTCAAAATAGTTGGGTTGAAAAATATATGTACACTAAAAAAGTGAATAAACGCGAAGTTCCAATTACTTTTTGAATCAAGTTTGTAGGCATCTTTCTAATTAAAATAAAGCTTGCAGAAACCTGAAAAAATTTCATCGGTATAATTCATTCTACGATCTGCATTTTATTATTAGCTGCAGCAATAATATTGCGGATACAAATACAGAAGTAAAATGCAATTGCCCAACCATTTTGTAGAAAACTACTACTACTATCAATATTAACCTGGTCTTAATTTAAAATTTTAATAATGTTTATTTCGCTGTACCTGTATATTCCTGTAATAATGTTTCTAACATTTAAAAATATAAATCACATAATTGATCCCGGTTGCAGGGAGCAGTCAATTTCATTAACCCGAACCAATAATCAAGACGCAATTATCGGAAGGTGGATGACAATTGACAAAAGCCTTGAAGTAGAAGTTTACAAGGAAGACAATAATTTCAAGGCAAAAGTTATCTGGTTTAAGATTGAAGACACAACGAGGCCAATGAATACAAGGACTGATGAAAAAAATCCCAACCCGATATTGCGTACCCGAAAATGGCTTGGCATGGAAGTTTTACGCAATCTGAAATATAACGCGAAAGATGATGAATGGCAGAATGGAATTATTTATGACCCTAAGCATGGACGCGAATGGGATTCAGTTGCCTGGATCAACAGCGATGGACTGCTAAAAGTGAAAGGATATTGGGTTTTTAAATGGATAAGTGAAACACTAACTTTTGAAAAGGTATAGCATACAATTAAAAAATTATGACATAATTCAATTACTCAGATTCATTTTATACTTAATAATGTATGTTCACGTCCAAATAATCTCTTACCATCCTGGGAGGTCCATACAATTCCGGGACGAAATAATAAGGCATGATTATTATCATAGCTTACCCCAAATGAAAGCAATAGGTTTTGATTTACATAATATCCATAACCCGCAGCAGCAACAGTTTCACCGCCCGAAATTTCAGTAGTTCTCTGAGGATTACCGGGGATGATCGCCCATTTTAATATTGGAGTTGGGAACATAAGATGATTCATTTACGGAAGCAAGTACATGCAATACATGCACATTGCTCCGCGGGCTTTTATCCCACGTGTACCGTTCTTCATTTTTAATGGTAAACTGTGCGGGCAGGTTTTTCATGCAGGGATGTTTTGCGTCTTCTACGTTTACCTGTGCCGCCGCTGCAAGTTTGTAGAGCCACGGCTGTGCAGCACTGGTGAATGCAAGATGATGTCCGCCATTTTCAAACAATGCCAATACATGAAACGCGGTTGCGCAACAAGGGATGTCACACCAAAGAAAAAGAAGATAGCAGTGAATAATTTTTTTGCATGTTTACTTTGCTTGATTGGTTGGTAAATTATTTATATGATCTTCTGTGCAATCAGCCCACATCAACTGACAGGCAAAAATAATTACTGCCGTACCAATACGATCTTCCCGGTGTGCTCACTATTTGCCAGCAAATGATGTGCTTTGGCGGCTTCATCAAAATGAAACGTTTTATAAATAACAGGTTTGAATTTGCCCTGCTCTATGAGTGGCCACACATTTTCTAATACAGCCTGTGTAAGTCTTTTCTTAAAACTATATTCCCTGCTACGCAGGGTACTACCGGTGATGGTTAGCCGCTTTTGCATTACCTGGTGAATGCTGAAACTTACTTTATCCCCGCCGACGGAGTTAATGTGCACGAGACGTCCATCCGGTTTAAGAATGTTTAGGTTTTTTTGCAGGTAATCCCCGCCCACCATATCAAGAATTACGTCGACGCCTTCATCCTTCAATACCTTTTCAAAGTCCTGCTTTTTATAATTGATGAAGGCATCTGCACCGAGCCGCGAACAGTTTTCTCCTTTCTCATCATTACCCACTGTTACAATTACTTTTGAGCCTAAGGCATGTGCTATTTGTATAGCGGTGATACCGATACCGCTGTTGCCACCATGTACCAGCAATGTCTCACCGGGTTGCAGCCCACCACGTTCAAACACATTATTCCAAACAGTAAATACAGTTTCAGGCAGGCTTGCTGCTTCCGCAAAATTAACGCCGCCGGGTAGCCGCAGGCACTGGCCTTCTTTCACCGCTACAAATTCAGCATAGCCACCGCCTTCCAGCAAAGCACATACTGCATCGCCCGGTTTCCAAAGCGTTACACCCGGTCCGCAGGCAGCAACAATACCGGCTACTTCCAACCCAGGAATGTCAGCGGGCACGCCGGGCGGAGCTGAATAGCGACCCTTCCGCTGAAATTCATCAGCACGATTGAGTCCTGCGGCTTTTACTTCAATTAATATTTCTTCATCGCCAGGCACCGGCGTTGCATAATTTTTTAACTGCAATACTTCCGGTGCGCCGGGCGCTGTTATCACGATCGCTTTCATAAATGTTTATTAAAATGCAAATGATATTTTTTTAGTAATGGCTGTGTTCTGTTCTCCTTGCAAAGTTGTACATTTTTGTCCTTTTGCTTTTGGCAATCTTTCGTTACCCTCGCCGGTGGTTCGCCGTTGTTGGTCTTGTGACCAACAACTAAATTTTTAACTCCACAAGTTTGCAAACAGGCCTAATTCTGTATTTTCATTCATGGCTTCGATTAATTTTGATCATTATCCTCAATTTTTTACAGCAACAATATTAGAATGGAAGCATTTATTGAAGCGTGATGAATTCAAGCAAATCATTATCGAAAGTCTAAGTTTTTTGAAGAATGAAGGAAGTGTTGAAATTAACGCACTTGTTATCATGCCTAATCATCTGCACCTGATATGGCAGATACAGAATAATTTCAAACAGGAGAAAATACAAATGCGTTTTCTAAAATATACAGCACAACAAATGAAGTTTAAATTAATGGATACAGCTGACAAGATGCTTAACGGTTTTATGGTTAATGCAGCAGACAGGCAATATCAAATCTGGGAAAGAAACTCACTAAGCATCGATCTTTGGAGTGAAAAAGTTTTTATCCTCCACAGGAGTCCTTTCGGACAAAAGCTTATTTATATTCACAATAATCCAATAAAGGATCCCTGGAATCTTGTTGTATATCCCGAAGATTATAAATACTCTTCAGCACGCTTTTACGAAACAGGTATTGATGAGTTTGGGATATTAACTCATTATAAAGAATGAGATTACAAGATATTTGGTTGTTGGTCACAAGACCAACAACGGCGTGAGAACGCCTGCTATCTCTCCTGCTGCCAGCCACTGCCAAATGATCTTGCCGGACACAACCACCCGAATTATAATTGCACACCGGCTAAATACTATTGAAAACGCAGATGAAATATTTTTTGTGAATGCCGGGGAGATAATCCTTGCGGGTTCCTTCAATGATGCAGTAAATAAATTGTGGAGACATAAACAGGTAACTAAATTATTTCAAGCTCGAACTCTTCAGAGTTCACACATATAATATTTGTTGTAGATATTACTACCCTTAGCTTTTACGATTTAAAAAAAAATATTATATATCGTTAGCGCGGTGGCTATTCTTGCATGTAACTTTAGGTATCGTCTCAAATTAATAAACTGCATTATATATTATTTTAACAAATATGCCATATTCGATCGGCAATAGTCTAACTTACTAAAGTTGTAAAAAGCTTATCTTTTTTCTTGAACTTCTAATTGAAACGCTACTTCTTATTTCTTTATCACTGAGATTTATTAATGCAACAATAATGTGTTTAAAGAATATACCCCATGTCCAAATTAAACAAAGATAAACCCAAGATACTTTCGGAAAACCTTTTTCCGGTCGTTGGTATTGGTGCTTCAGCAGGTGGGCTGGAAGCTTTTAAAAAACTGATAAAAGCTATACCTGTAAAAACAGGAATGGCCTATATATTGGTTCAGCATTTACATCCCGAACATAACAGCTCTTTACCGCAGATCCTGCAAAGGGAAACGACAATGAAGGTGAACGAAATAAGCGATAACGTAAAAGTGCAACCTGACGAGGTTTACATTATTCCTTCAAATAAAATGCTGGTAGCAACCGACGGCGTTCTACAGTTAAGTCCCAGGCCAAAGGAGCAGAGAAATATGCCTATTGATCTTTTTCTTTCATCGCTTGCAGAAGTGCACCAGAGCCATGCCATAGGAATTCGAGCGATATTACCGGGAGGAAGAAAGGGCAGTGCATTTCCAGGGCCTGGGAATTGGACTATATATATCTTATGAAATTGTGCAACGTCACAATGGGAAACTGCGGGCTGAAAGTAAGCCTGCAAAGGAAGTACGTTTTA
>JBBPZF010000657.1:0-7880 GCA_038199105.1 Chitinophagales bacterium
CTGCTATTTATGCTCCCTATGTAGATTTTGGTGGTGGCTTTCACTATTATGTGGGCAGGTGGGGAGATTTTAGCCAAACGGTAGTGGACCCGGCAGACGATCAAACAATCTGGACTTTTCAGGAATACGCTGATGTAGATGACAGTTATGGTTTACGTGTTGTGGAAGTAAAGGCGCCTCCACCTGCAACCCCACTGCCATTGGGGATATTATCTGATAAGAAAGACACGACAATTGTACTTAAAGGTTTATCTGTAAATAGTTCCGGCTTCTTTGATCCTGGGAGTGATAAGTCCGGCCCGGGTTTCAAACGAATGATCATAAAATCAACAGGGAACATTGCTGTAAGTAACTTTAAGTTTATTAGTTCTTCCAGCATCAGTTTTAAACTTAATACAGCCAATAAACCGGCTGGCACCTATACCCTGATGATTACAAACCCTGATGGGCAAGTGGCCTCAACCGAATATACTATTGGCACACAAATGCCGGTGGCTGGTGCGCAAAACGAAGTTTCTGATAAGCTACTAAACGAAAAAATCGCTGAAAAATATGTTACTACAAGTGGCGTTTTCCCAAATCCTGCAAGCATACATTTTACGCTTCAAATGAATGCTGCAAAAGATTTTGCCGGAAAGATTTTGCTAATGAATATAAGTGGGAAAATAATTTATCAGAGATCAAACAATTTTACAAAAGGCTCTACAGAAATCTTACTGCCATTGGGTGGCTTAAGCAGTGGGACTTACGTAGCTGCTATCTATAATCCCGACAATGTTTTAATTGCCGTACATACGGTAGTGAAACAGTAAGCAATTTTGCTGAATAAATATTGTGTACATTTTTTAAAAACGGTTCCCATTAACAGGAACCGTTTTCTTATACAAAATTTTATACCACCTTGCTGGAAACAGAATAGAAATTCAAAAAAATGGATTTACTATATTTATAAAAATAAAATTTGCTTATGAGACATACCTGCTTTTTATTTATCATCCTTTCGTTCCTCTCCTTTTCTGGCGCAGCCCAAAAAATTGAAATGGCCGCAAACCCTTCAACCGTTGGCTTTTCCGCAGAAAGATTAAAGAGAATAGATAGCGTGATAAATGTATGGGTGAATAATGGTTGGACAAATGGAAGCGTTGGATTAATTATTCGGGATGGAAAAGTCGCTTACTATAAGGCCGCTGGTTATAATGATGTAGAGGCAAAATCACCAATGCCGAAAGACGGTATTTTCCGCATTGCTTCGCAAACAAAAGCCATCACTTGTGTGGCCGTAATGATGTTGTATGAAGAAGGAAAATTTTTGCTGGATGACAATGTTTCAAAATATATTCCCGCGTTTGCAAATGAAAACGTGCTTGAAAAATTCAATGCAGCAGATACAAGCTTCACAACAGTTCCTGCTAAAAGACAAGTTACGATTCGTGATCTTCTTACACATACTTCCGGTATAGGCTATGCGCAAATCGGAAGCAAGGAAGCAAAGGCCATTTATGCTAAAAATAATATTACAGCCGGCCTCAATGTTCATGATGATAAGCTGCGTGATGCAATGGACAGGCTGGGTGCTTTACCACTTATGCACCAGCCCGGAACGCAGTGGATGTATGGACTAAATATGGACCTGTTGGGCGAACTGGTAGAAATATGGAGCGGTATGTCATTAGATGATTTTTTCAGGAAGCGAATCTTTGAACCGCTTGGTATGAATGATACCTATTTTAATATTCCCGCTTCAAAAGCCAGCCGCCTCGTTAATCTTTATATTGAAGATTCACTTGGGCATCTTAATAAAGCAGAGGGCGTAGTCAACACACTGGATGTAAACTTTCCGTTGCGAAAGAAAAATTACTTTTCCGGCGGTGGCGGCCTTTCTTCCACGATTTATGATTACGCAGTTTTGCTTCAGATGCTTTTAAACGGCGGAGAATATAATGGCACAAGATTGCTCAGCCGTAATACGGTGAGAATGATGACAACAAACCAAATTGGCGATATAAATTTTGGAGATACTAAATTTGGATTAGGCTTTCAACTTGTAACAGAAGAAAGCGCAGGCAAATCGCCTCCCAATCCCGGTACTTTTAGCTGGGGCGGAGCATTTGCTACATCTTACTGGGTAGATCCAAAAGAGAAAATGGCAATCGTTTTTTACCGGCAATTGTATAACACTTCACATGGTGATCTTGCTGATAAATTCAAAGTGATGGCTTATTCTGCCTTGAATGATTGACCATAACCGATAATAGAATTAGCTATTTGATTGAGTGAAATATCCGGCTCAATCCTGCACCGTTATCATAGCTAAACCAGGTACCAGGAACTGAAGCTTTTAAAAAGTTTTAAAACCTTCCAAAAGATAGCATGCAAAATGAAGGCTTATCCGACATTGAGTACCTTACCTTCATCCAAATAGAATTTGGCTATTTGATTTTTTGAAATATTCTGCTCCAGCGTGGCCCGTTATCATAACTAAACCATATAAGCGAGGCTTTACCTACTACATGGTCCTCGGGGACAAAGCCCCAGAAGCGGCTATCAAGGGAATTGTGGCGGTTGTCTCCCATCATCCAATAATAATTCATTTTAAAAGTATAAGAAGTGGCCGGCTTATCATTTATAAAATATTGCCCGTTCTTTTCTTCAAATTTATTTTCTTCGTACACGGTTATACTGCGCTTATACCGAAGCAGGTTTTCTGGGGTGAGCTGTATTGTTGCTCCTTTTTTTGGTATCCACATCGGGCCATAATTATCTTCGCTCCAGTTGTTTGCAGCTACATAAGGAAAGAGAATGATGCTCTCATCAGGCGTATGAATAATCGGTTCGATACTCACAACGCCAGGTATCATTTTCAATGAAGCCATTTCTCCATCCGTCATACTTATCTGGTATTGGGTGTTATCTATTTGATACACCTGGTTTTTATTTCTATCATCTATGTTATCCTGTATACCTATTGAATTTAGCTGGTCAGGGTCGAGAGGCTTACTGGTTCTTACGGTGTAGGAGAATTCATGATACGTGGGAAATTTTTGTGCAACGTTATTAATAAACAACACCCTGTTCTTTATTTGCAAAGTGTCGCCGGCAATGGCCACACAACGTTTAATAAAATTTTCGCGTTTATCTACAGGCCTTGTTATAATTATATCACCATATTGATCCCATGTCCTGGCGCGGGCTTCCTGCTCAGATATATGCTCCATCATCATCCTGCGTTGTATCTCCTGGTAATAAGTTACCCGCGATCCAAAATTCTCTTCGTCATTTATCAGTGTATCATTTACGGGAAAATTAAAAACGACCACATCATTCCGGTGCACAGGACTCGGAAACCAGCGTGTGTATGGAATGTGAAGCCATTCCACATACGACTTGGTATTAGTGCCCGCGATAGTATGGTGCATAAAAGGCAAAGCCAGCGGTGTATTCGGTATCCGCGGACCGTAGCTAAATTTACTTACAAAAAGAAAGTCATTTACAAGCAACGTTTTCTCCATGGACGGAGTTGGTATAGTGTAAGCTTCAAACACGAAGGTGCGTATCAACGTGGCGGCAACAATAGCAAACGCTGCTGCGTCTATCCATTCCCGTATGGCACCCTTCTTATAGTTTTTTACCACAGGGATACCTGCATATCTTTCTTTATCAGAAAAGCCGAGGTAAGGAAAATAAATAAACGGAACGAATACGGTCGCTGCATGTTCGAGCAGGCCGAATCTTCCAAAATGTTCAACAAATTTTATACAAATCCAAATAGTAATAAACTGGCCAGCTACGGGAATCAATTGAAGGAAAAACCATATCCTTTTCAATTGCATTTTCTCAACCATGCACCAGGTATTGTAGAGTGGTATAAGCGCCTTCCAGGGAGTGATGCCCGCTTTTTTAAACATACCATACAGCCCTATGTGCCAAAGAATAAAAGCTATAATAAATAATAGTAAACCTATACTCATGAATTTGTGTTTTGGAATGCGGACAAAAGTACCATATAAAGTTTCTACCTGAAAAACGGTTTCAAAATAGTTATCATTAGTTTAACAAAAGGGAAGATGGCGCTGGAAAAAAGGCGGAGTTATTTATTTAATATATCTTTTAAAACTTCATTTATTTTTGCCGCTTTGTTCATAACCATGAAGTGCCCTCCCCCTTGAATAATATAATCGGCCTTTATTTTTTTTATGGGAAACATGTGGTCGTTTGTTCCATGAATGTGGACCAGGTTTTTAGGTTGCCAATCATTCTTCCAGTTTACAATTTCATTCGCGGCCCAATCGGTGTATTGTTGCCCGATATTTTTTCTGTACTCTTTTACTAAATCCAATTCAGTCTTATTGGTAATGCCAAGGTTATAATTTTGAATAGGCTCAAATAAACGAAAAGAACGAAGCGGCAGCATTTTGTGCAAATGAGATTTTCCCGTAAGCCACATCCAGCGTGGCATTTCACGAAATGACTTTACGCTTGAGATTAAGATAACTTTTTTAGTTTTTATGATCTTTGCTATTTCTATGCACATCATTCCTCCGAAAGATAAGCCTAGCAGAACAGGATTTTCGTGCTTTATACTTTGACTCATACGCTGCGCATACGCAGCTATGCTTTCTTTTCTATCAGGAATAAGCCAGGGAATAAAATGAACATTATAGTTACTAAAATCCAGGTTCGCAAACACTCTTTCATCTGCACCAAACCCGCTGATGCAATAAAGGTGTTCCATATTATTTGGAGAAGATGACAGGCTTTTTATTTTTTACTTTTTGGGCAGCACATAATTTTCCACGTCATCTGCTGTGATAGTTTTTCCTGAAAGTATAATCAGCCGCTCTACAACATTACGCAACTCCCGCACATTGCCAGTCCAGTTATGTTTCTGCAGCATTTCAAGTGCTTTGTCATCCATGTCTTTTTTTGACTGGCCATATTCATTTCCTATATCAATCAAAAACCGTTCAACTAATAATGGAATATCCCCCAACCGGTCGTTAAGCGAGGGCACGTGCACAATTATTACCCCGAGACGATGATATAGATCAAGACGGAAATGTTTTTCTTCAACCTCTTTCAGCAAGTCTTTATTAGTAGCGGCAATCACACGCACATCTACGTTAATATCCTTATCTGCGCCCACTCTCGTGATCTTACCTTCCTGCAGGGCACGCAACACTTTTGCCTGGGCGTTTATACTCATGTCCCCTATTTCATCAAGAAATAATGTTCCGCCATTTGCCTGTTCAAACTTGCCGATGCGTTGTTTTACGGCAGAAGTGAAACTACCTTTTTCATGCCCGAATAATTCACTTTCTATAAGCTCACCGGGAATAGCAGCACAGTTCACTTCTACCATTGGGCCTTTTACGCGGCTGCTTTTTTCATGTATCCATCTTGCTACCAACTCCTTTCCTACCCCGTTATCTCCTGTTATTAAAATGCGGGCTTCGGTTGGTGCAATTTTTTCAATAGTATCTTTTATCTTTTTAATTGGCGCAGATTCGCCAACAATTTCCTGCACTTTGCTCACCCTTCTTTTTAGAACTTTTGTTTCTTCTACAAGGGTTGTTCTTTCCATCGCATTGCGCAAGGTTATCAGCATGCGGTTCAAATCAGGAGGCTTGGAGATATAGTCAAATGCGCCCTTCTTTACAGCTTCCACAGCGGTTTCTATATTACCGTGGCCACTGATAATTATAATCGGAGTTTCATTGTTTATCTCCTTCGCCCTCTCGAGAAATTCAATGCCGTCGAGCTTTGGCATTTTAATATCACACAAAACGAGGTCGTAATTTTTTTCTCTGAATTTCTTCAGGCCTTCTTCGCCATCGGCTGCTTCGTCAATTTTATATCCTTCGAAACTGAGAATTTCATTTAAAGTTTTCCTGATACTTTTTTCATCATCTATTATAAGAATTGACGGCATGATTTTTCTTATTTAATTTTTCTTGTTCTATATGTCTTTATTCTGCTGCGTTTCAAAAATATCGCATATACTTTTCTAGCTTGATAGATAAAATGCAGATCAAACAATACTGCTATGTACCAACCGGCAAAAAAATTTATAAATAAACTTTTGAAAAGTTAGTTCATTGTACTATATCACAGATATCATTTATCGGGGAGGTTACTACCGGTTTTTTGGATATTTAATGGATTAAATTATCATTTTATAACTGCTCCGGGGGCATGGAGGTGTTATCAGCGCACAAGATACCAAAAGTAATGAAACATTTATCCTGCTTCCATCATTAAATAAGCTTTTATAAATCCGTCCAGTTCTCCATCCATCACAGGATTTATGTTTCCTACTTCATAATCAGTACGATGATCTTTAATCATTTTATAAGGATGGAAAACATAACTTCTGATCTGGCTGCCCCATTCAATTTTTTTCTTGGTGGCATTTGTAACGTTCTGAGCCTCCTGGCGCTTCCGCATCTCTTCTTCATATAACCGGCTTTTCAACATTGCCATTGCCTTTTCACGATTTTCTCCCTGCGTGCGTGCTTGCTGGCACTCCACTATAATACCGGATGGCTTGTGTGTAAGGCGCACAGCAGTCTCTACCTTGTTTACATTTTGTCCGCCACTTCCGCCGCTTCTGAAGAACGCCCATTCTACATCCGCGGGGTTTACTTTTATTTCAATAGTATCATCAATTAACGGGTATACATACACGCTGGCGAAACTTGTATGCCGGCGTGCATTGCTATCAAACGGAGAAATTCGCACCAGCCTGTGTACGCCGCTTTCTGCTTTCAAAAAACCATAAGCGAACGGGCCATCAAATTGCAAGGTTGCACTTTTTATTCCTGCGCCATCGCCTGCCTGGTAATCGAGCTCCGTCACGCTCCAACCCTGCTTCTCACCATACATTCTATACATGCGCAACAGCATGTCAGCCCAATCCTGGCTTTCCGTACCACCCGCGCCACTATTGATCTGCAGGATAGCAGGCATTTCATCTTCCGGCTTGTTAAGGGTACTTTTAAACTCGGCTTCTTCAAGAGTTGACAGAGCCTGCGTGTAAGCTTCTTTTACTTCTTCTTCAGATGCTTCACCTTCTTTCCAGAACTCGAACAGCACGGCAAAATCATCCACTTTTGTTTGTACATTATTAAACAGGTTCATCCAGAACTCATTTAATTTTATATCTTTTAAGACGGAAGTCGCCCGTTGGTTATCATTCCAAAAGCCTGGCGAGAGCGAAAGTTGCTTATCGTTATTTATTTTTTCTTGTCGGTTTGCGACGTCAAAGAAACCTCCTCAAGACCAAAATACGGTCCCTCAAATCCTTTAAATGTTCTGTTGTCATGGGCGCAAATATAAGGTTGATTGCGTTAATGGAATCATACTTTGGCCATCCTTCTGATCATTCATTAATTTTGCTGATTGCTAAATCAATTAACGTATGCTGACAACCATTACAGAACTTTTTGAAAGAGATTTAAATAAACTGATCGCAGAAATTGAAAGTTATAAAGATGAAAATGACATTTGGAAAACCAGAGGAAATATCAGCAACTCAGCAGGTAATCTTGTGCTTCATCTTATAGGAAACCTGAAACATTTTATAGGTGCAACGCTTGGTCATACCGGCTACATCCGCGAAAGGGAAAAAGAATTTTCTGAGAAAGACATTCCTAAAACACAAATGATTGATGAATTAAAAGAGACGATAAGTGTGCTAAAGAATACGCTCTCACATTTATCAGAAGATGAACTTACTAAGGATTTTCCGGTGGAGATCGGCGGTAAAATTTTATCAACCCAATATATGCTGATTCATTTGCTGGGTCATTTGAATTATCATTTGGGCCAGGTAAATTATCTACGAAGGATGATGGAATAGTAGGGACAGGTCGCGACCTGTC
>JBBPZF010000658.1:0-2463 GCA_038199105.1 Chitinophagales bacterium
GCGCATAATTGTTATAAGAGAAGCCGCCGGTTTCTTTTAAAATATTATAATAAAAGGTAGTTGAATCAATATTCAATAAATAATTGAGAATAATTGCGAGATAAAAAATTGCTGTGCCATCACCTTGCGCCAGTGCATCGTATAAATGATTTAAGGCAAGCTGTTCGTTGGCTTCAACCGAATTCTTTAGAAAGGCATATTTGTGAATATAGTACCTGTTGCGATGTATGGTCCACGCCGCCTTCACATTGTATTCCATAAAGTCATTTCCTGTCTTCCAACTCCTTACTTTATCAAGCAACCACATTGCGGAGTCAGGCTGCTCAATGTTGGAATAGGAATCGTACAAGGCGTTGCACATCTGCATCACATCTACCTGTGCCATACTGTAATTGCCGGCAGCAAAAATTTCCTTGAAGTTATTTTTATAGTTTCTTTCAAAAAGTAAAAGCGATTTTCTTAATGATCCTATACAATTTTTGTAACCTAAATAATCAGCGGCCCTATCAAATTTATACATGCCCTCATAATACCAGCCAACATAATAAGTGCTGTCAAGTCTTATAAATTCCCGGCTTCTTGGCAAAGCATCCTTATCATAAAAATTTACGCCAGCACGCTTTGCATCTATTTCGTAACGGGCGGCGTTGTTTTGTGCTTCGAGATTTTTGAACAGGAAAAGAATACTAAAAAGAAAAATTATTATTCCGCGGCTAAAATTTTTTAATTCAGTAGGGCCTGCCAAGGATAATACTTCTTGCTCCCTCTCCCCCCGGGGAGAGGGGTGGGGGTGAGGTATATATTTCAAACAATGGAACATTAAAGACCTAATTAATTTTCAATTTTGAAAGCCTGTCCATCTCAGTGACCGTGATACTATTGAGTGTATTTGCTTTTGCATCTTTGTTTCGATAAATCAGGCGATGATTCAAAACCGGTTGTGCAAGATCATTCACATCATCTTCGATCACGTAGGTACGTCCATTTAACAACGCATACGCTTTAAGGCATTTTAAAAATATAATACCGCTTCTTGTTGAAGCTGCCAATACAATGTCAGGATGCCTGCGGGTTGCCCACACAATATTTCTTACAGACTTAATTATTTCTTCATGCACAAATACATCTTCACTTTGCTGCTGAAGGTGCAATAGTTCATCAATGCCGAGCACCTGTTGTGTGTGTTGCAGATTATCGTTTATGGCTATATAATTTTTATAAATTTCCAATTCGGTTTCTTCATCCACATAGCCAAAAACAATCTTAATAAAAAACCTGTCGAGTTGTGCTGCAGGCAGGGGATAAGTACCTTCCATTTCCACGGGGTTTTGTGTTGCAATTGTAAAGAAAAGATCACTCAGCTTATAAGTGATTTCTCCCATTGTTATCTGGCTTTCCGCCATACATTCAAGCAAAGCAGATTGCACCTTTGGTGAGGCCCTGTTGATCTCATCCGCCAACAATACATTGCAGAAGAGCGGCCCTTTTTTAAAGATAAATTCCTTTTGCACATCATCAAAAATATGAGAGCCGATCAGGTCCATCGGCAAAAGGTCCGGTGTAAATTGTATGCGTTTAAAGTTAACAGCCTCATTTCCTTTATCTCCTGAAATACTTTGTGCAAGCGTCTTTGCCATCACTGTTTTACCAGTGCCAGGATTGTCTTCCATAAGTATATGGCCTTTGGCAAGCAGAGCAGTCAACACAAATTTTATCTGGTTACGCTTTCCTTTTATTACCATCTCAATGTTATCAGTAAGCCGCTGTATATTTTGTAAGGCCGTTTCAGTGTTCACCGTTTCCATTAATTATATTTTTGGTTTTGAGTAAAAATTTATCGTTCTGTAAGAGTTTAAAAATTTTGAAAAGCGCTCTTTAAAAGGAATTTGTTCTTTTACTTTATTGTAAAATTGTTTATAGAATCCTTCGACAATATTTTGTTCTGAAAGAGTTAAAGGTTCATTAGAATATTTTGTTTTAAGATACACATTCATGAAGGTGAAAAAGCTTGTTCCAAACTGCGGATCAATTTTTTCTTTTGCATATTGTGCGTGTGGCATTTCATTTCTTGCATAACCCATTTGGTTAAGATAGTAAGTTGATGCGAGATAGCTGTAGTAAGCCTTTTGCTTTATAGGTTTCGATTTTTTTGCTTTGATTTCAAGCCACTTGAATATAAGCCACGGCAGGCTGAAGGCGAATAAAATCAGTAATGCAATTATGATAAGGCCAATCCATAGCATTTTCGAAATGCTTAGCGGCTGCGATTTTTTTATAGATTTGGTTGCCTTTGTTTCCTGTGTGCTATCTATAATTTTTATTTCATCTATCGGTGCAGGCTTTGGGATTTTTGTAAATACTTCTTTGTAATCATTGCTGTCTTTCAGCGCAATATTTTTAAACTGTTCTGAAAATGATAAGGCCGTTATTTGATTGCCTTTTTTTAAATCGCTTAGTGAAACC
>JBBPZF010000659.1:0-3428 GCA_038199105.1 Chitinophagales bacterium
ACACAAAATAAAAATCCGAAAGTAAGTTACCTCGGCAGGCTGCTGGCATTGCCTTTGGCCGCAATAATATTTTTTGCTTTCACTTTAAAAATGAAAACTATACATTCCTCAACAAGCTATAACGGTAAAAAAATTACCGTGGTAATAGATGCCGGCCATGGCGGAAGTGATAATGGCGCTATGGAAGATAACACATCTGAAAAAAGTTTAACGCTGCCCATTGCTCTATACATTAAACAACTGAGTAAGAATCCTAACTTGAATATTGTTTTATCAAGAAGCGAGGATATTGATATGCCTGTAAAAGACAGAACGAAATTCACTAATGAAAAAAAGGCCGACTTGTTTATTTCCTTGCACATGGACCGGGAATACAATAGAAATAAACATAGCGGAGTAACGGTATTCATTCCAAAAAATGACAATCCGTATGTCAATTCAAGCAAAACCCTGGCCACGGCTATTCTTCAAGCTTTCCAGGACAATTACGATTTACCGGTGTCTGATGATTTGCAACAGTTAGAAAGAGGCGTTTGGGTTCTTACCGCTAATAACTGTCCTTCTGTCTTAATTGAGGCCGGGTATCTCAGTACAAAAAAAGATGTAGATTTTTTAATGGATGCAAAAAATCAAAAAAACATAGCCCAAAATATTTTAAATGGAATTGAAAAATATGCTTCCGATATCAATAATAATGCCGTGAATGCCGGGGAAATGAAATCATTATCAAACAAAATTCTCAATGATACGTTACCTGAAATGTATTACAAAAACAAAAAGGTAACGGGATTAAAAGTCGTTCATTCAAACAATAACGTTGTTGCTACTTATGCAGATGGAACTAAGGAAATTATTACGAAAGAAGAAGCTAAAAAACGAGGTTTTACTCTACCACCTCCGCCGCCACCAATTCCTGAAATAGCTCCGATTCCACCAACTCCTGCAACTCCGGCTGTTGCCCCTGTTCCTCCACCGCCGCCACCTCCTATTGCGCCTCTTCCGGATCATATACTTGTTATCATTGATGGCAAAATTATACCTCATGAAAAAGGCAAGGTGCTTAAAATAGAAGAAGGGCAAGTTGGAAAAGTAATGACAGGTGAAGCTGCTATAAAAAAATATGGAGACAAAGGAAAAAATGGCGTGATAGAAATAACGACAAAAAAGCGTTCGGAGATTCCTTTAAATACTTTAATCATTGCTGATGGAAAAGAAATAGCCAAAGAGGAAATGAATAAAATTTCACCGGAATCTATCGAATCAATAAATGTTTTAAAAGATGAAACCGCCATAAAGAAGTATGGTGAAAAAGGAAGGAATGGTGTAATAGAAATAAATACAAAACCTGATATAGATAAAAAATCCGATACGATTCCGGATAAAGTATTTACAAGAACTGAATATCCTGCAACCTTTCCCGGAGGCCAGGGTGCCCTGCTGAAATACATTACGAGAGAATTTGACAAGTATGGAACTGAGTTGCTGGCAAATAAAAACAACACAGGGACTTGTAATATAAAATTTTTGGTTCTTGCAGATGGTTCTGTCAAAAATGTAGAATCTACAAATATGGCGGGCACAAAACTTGAAGAAGTTGCAATGAATTTAATTAAACAAGGGCCGAACTGGATACCCGCAAGGCAAAATGGGCACTTGGTTAATTCTTATGTAATGCAGCCCGTAACATTTAAACCAAATGATAGAATAGTTGATAAAACAGACCCTGACTAAGATTTACGGCTTCTAAAATTTTAATTCGCCATTCTTATTTTTAATTACCAATTCCTTTTTGTCACTCTCTTTAACCCTGCCGATTATTTGCGCATCTATATTAAATAAAGAAGCCTGCTTAATTATTGCATCAGCGAAGTCTTCATCTGTATAAATTTCCATGCGGCAACCCATATTAAATACCTGGTACATTTCATGGTCATCTGCACCGCTTGCATCTTGTATTTCCTTAAATATTTCCGGCGGCGCAAATAAATTATCTTTTATCACTTTTATATTTTCAGGGATATATTTTAAACACTTCGTTTGCCCACCGCCGCTGCAGTGTATCAATCCATAGATTTTATCGAAGTGATCTTCAAGAAGCGCTTTCATTAAGGGAGCGTACGTCCGCGTCGGAGACAGAATTTGTTTCATATCGCTTATCCTGTTTTTACCGATATAAACAACATCGTTATTTAAAGAATTATCATAACTCTCTTTAAAATTTTCAGCATAATATTTATTAAGAATATCATGGCGTGCAGAAGTAAGTCCATTGCTTCCAATACCGCTGTTATACTCTTTTTCGTAAGAAGCTTTTCCAAAAGAAGCAAGCCCAACTATTACATTACCAGCCTTTATTTTTTCATTGGAAATAATTTTTGACTTTGGCCACCTTACTGCCATCGTGCCATTCACGGCTATTGTTCTTACCACATCGCCAACATCTGCAGTTTCGCCGCCGAGGTATTGAATATTGATACCGAATGTTTTCATCAGGTCAAAAAAATCCTGTGTACCATTTATTACCAGCTCCAGCACTTCGGCGGTTATAAGATTTTTGTTGCGGTCAATGGTAGAATTGAAAATAATATTATCATGAATACCGACACACAACAAATCGTCGAGGTTCATTACCACTGCATCCTGTGCGATTCCTTTCCACACAGAAGCGTCACCGGTTTCCTTCCAATATAAATAAGCAAGAATACTCTTAGTTCCTGCACCATCAGCATGCATTACATTTATATAATCTTCATCACCACCTAAATAATCAGGATAAATTTTACAAAAGGCTTTGGGAAAAATTCCCTGGTCGAGATTTTGCACAGCAGCATGAACTTCTTCTTTTTGCGCAGAAACACCACGCCTTGAATAGAGAGACATTGTTTTAGTTTGATCGCTGTAAAAATATAGAATATCATTCTCCCATCTTCAATTCAAAAATTGAACAGATAAATAATATAATTTTACACCCCGCATGCAGGTACACCGTGATATAAATAATTTACCCTCCTTTCATAATTCCGTAATTACCATTGGTACTTTTGATGGCGTTCATACCGGTCATCTGCAAATAATTAACCAGCTAAAAAAAGAAGCCGGGGAAATTAATGGAGAGTCGGGTATTATTACTTTTCATCCGCATCCAAGGATGGTCGTAAACACAAAAAACAATTTAAAGGATCAATACGAGGAGATTAAATTACTTAATACGCCGGACGAAAAAATTGAACTTTTAAAAGAAAATAAAATTGATCATCTTGTAATAGTTCCTTTCACATTTGAATTCTCAGAACAAACTGCCGAAGAATATATCAGGGATTTCCTCGTGGCTAAATTTCATCCGCATACGATCATTATTGGTTACGATCATCATTTCGGGAAAAACCGAGGCGGCGATTACAAGCTTTTAGAAGTTTACCAGGCCACAT
>JBBPZF010000660.1:0-2017 GCA_038199105.1 Chitinophagales bacterium
AAATTGAACAGGTATAATTTTTCGTGACAATTTTAAAATTAGCTCCATGACTACAAGACGATCATTTCTTAAATCATCATCAATACTTTCTGCAGGATTGCTCATTTCGCCTTCTGAGTTCAAAAAAAAATTACCCTTAATCGGTTTGCAACTATACACAGTTCGGGATGCCATGACTAAAAATCCTGCATCTACATTGGCGAAGGTTGCACAAATTGGGTATACATCTGTGGAAGCCGCTACTTACACCGGAACTGAAAAGTTTTATGGAATGGGTCCTATAGCTTTTAAAAAAGTTTTGAAAGAAAACGGGCTCGTAATTCCAAGCAGCCATTACAGGCTTGGTGAAGAAAAACCGAAAGGAGAAATACAAAAAGGTACCTTACTACATGATTGGGATAAAGCAGTTGATGATGCTGCCGAGGTTGGAATAAAATATATGGTATGTGCTTATTTGGCTGATAGTGAGCGTGGCAATCTTGATCATTATAAATATGTGGCAGACCAGCTAAATATTGCAGGAGAAAGATGTAAAAAATCGGGTATACAGTTATGTTACCACAACCATGATTTTGAATTTGTAAAGCAGGGTGATATTTATCCTTACGATATTTTAATGGCGACTGATAAGGAGCTGGTAAAAATGGAATTAGATCTTTACTGGGTAAAAAAAGCCGGACAAGACCCTATGGAACTGTTTAATAAGCATCCGGGCAGGTTCCCTCTCTGGCATGTAAAAGATATGGATAATACCCCCGCTAAAGATTTTACAGAAGTAGGAAATGGTATCATTAATTTTAAAGAAATTTTTAAGTATAAACATAAAGCAGGCATGAAATACTTTTTTGTAGAACAGGATAAATGCCCTGGCTCACCATTTGACAGCATTGCTAAAAGTATTACATACATAAAAAAGAATCTCGTTTAGTAAAAATAAAAATAGTCAAAAATGAAAAAATTATTTTTCATACTTGCAATGCTGGGAGCATTATCGCCGGTGGCATATGGAGCAAAAACTCATCCTGATTTTTATCAAATAAAGATCTATCATTTAAAAAATAATGAACAGGTTGGCCAGGTTGATGAATATTTGAAAAATGTATACCTGCCTGCATTACATCGTTTAGGTATTAAAAATATTGGTGTTTTTAAACCAATTACAAACGATACATCTTCAGTAAAATTCATTTATGTGTTAATTGCTTTTAATTCAGCTGAAGCATGGATGAAGCTGAAAGAAAAGCTTACAAAAGATGCAGACTATACATCAGCAGCAAAAAGCTTCAGCGCAGCGCCTTCTGATAAGTCGCCGTACGAAAGAATGCAGTCGATTTTATTGGAGGCATTTTCAGGGCAGCAACATTTGTTGTTACCTGCATCAAAAAATACTGAAAGAGTTTTTGAATTAAGAAGTTATGAAAGCCCTACAGAAAATCTTTCTGAAAAAAAAATGGCTATGTTCAACACTGGTGGAGAAATTGAAATTTTTAAACGGCTTGGTTTTAATCCTGTTTTTTATGCCCTGGTGACATCAGGAAACCGCATGCCAAATTTTATGTACATGCCTGTGTTTGATAATGTACTGCACAGAAACGCTCAATGGAAAATTTTTGGAAGTGATCCTCAATGGAAAGAAATATCTGCAAAGCCGGAAAATGAAAACAAGATATCCGTTTCACACATCGACAGTATTTTAATGCACAGCACCTCTTATTCAGATTATTAATTTTTATTTTTTTTATATGTATTTGAAAATATTTCAGATGAAAATAATTATGATAGCATCTTGCCTTTTTCTCACTCGCATAATTTCTTATTCACAAAAGGTAGGAGTTTTTGAAAGTCATAATGATGTAGGTAAAACTTTACATCCCGGCAATGCAACATACAATGCTGCTAACGGCGGTTATGAGCTGTCAGGTTCAGGCACCAATATCTGGTCTACCCATGATGATTTTCATTATTTGTGGAAACGAATGAAGGGCAATTTTATATTACAGGCAAGGGGAAAATTATT
>JBBPZF010000661.1:0-5800 GCA_038199105.1 Chitinophagales bacterium
CTTAACGGCCCCTTCAAGCCTTTTATATTTGGAAGAATATTTCCTTTTGGAACCTTGACATTATCGAATACTAATTCGCCCGTGGCACTTGCACGCAAACTCCACTTGCTGTGCGTTGTTGGTGTTGTAAAACCTTCCATACCGCGTTCGACAATGATCCCCTGAATTTCACCATCATCATTTTTAGCCCATACAACTGCTACCTGCGAAAAGGGAGCATTGCTTATCCACATCTTGCTTCCGTTCAAAATAACATGATCGCCATCGGTTTTAAAACTGCTCAACATTCCCCCGGGGTCGCTGCCATGGTCTGGTTCAGTGAGCCCGAAGCAACCAAGCCATTCGCCACTTGCCAGCTTTGGCAGATATTTTTTTCGCTGCTCTTCAGTTCCATAGGCATATATTGGGAACATTACTAACGATCCCTGCACACTCGCAGTTGAGCGCACCCCGCTATCGCCCCTTTCAAGTTCCTGCATCATCAATCCGTAAGAAATATAATCAAGGCCGCCACCACCATATTCAGGAGGAATGGTAGGGCCAAAGCAACCAAGATCACCCATTTGCTTTACGATCTGCTCAGGAAATTCTCCACGTTGTGCATAGTCTTCTATGATAGGAGAAATTTCTTTCTTTACATAATTCCTTACACTTTCCCTGATTAGTTTGTGTTCTTCAGTAAGTAATTCATCCACATTAAAATAATCAGGAGATTGAAAGAGATCTTGTGGCATTGTTCGTTAATTGGGTTATTAGTTAAGGGGGAAAAGAAACTTCATCCGATAATTATTTTCACCATCGTTTCTCTGTCGGCAGCAAATGCAAGGGCTGCTTTAATATGCTCCTCTTTTAGAGAAGGGAAATCTTCAAGTATTTCTTTATGTGTCATATCCGCGGCCAGCCCGCCTAATATATCTGCAACACTTATTCTTGTGCCCTTAATACATGGCTTTCCAAATCTTATTTCAGGATTGATGGAAATATATTGCGAGCAATCTTTCATTTTGCAAATTTACATTTTTATAGACCGGAAGATATTGTTTAATGGGCTGATAATTTATTTAGAGAGTTCTGGTAATTGGTGACTAAGAATTTGCAAAGTACAGATCAAATGTATGTCATCATTTCTTTTTGATATTGCTTTGCCGCTGCTCTTGCATCTTCTGCAAAATTCTCACCCTTTCCTGCATAAATTATGGCCCGTGAAGCATTTACCAAAAGGCCACAATCCTTATTAAGCCCATGTTTCGAAACTTCCTCCAGGCTGCCTCCCTGCGCTCCGACACCTGGGATAAGTAGAAAATTATCAGGAATAATTTTTCTTATAGTTAATAAATCTTTGGCTTTTGTAGCGCCAATCACAAACATTAAATTCTCTTTATTTCCCCATTGGCTTACCTTCTTTATAACCTCTTCATATAAATAATTTTGACCAGTTTTCAATTGCTCAAAATCTTCGCTGCCTTTGTTACTGGTAAGCCCTAAAACGATTGTCCATTTATCTTCATATTCCAGGAAGGGCTGTATACTATCTGCACCCATGTAAGGCGCTACCGTTATCGCATCAAAATTTAATTTTTCAAAAAATGCTTTTGCATATTGCGAGGATGTGTTACCAATATCTCCACGCTTTGCATCTGCAATTTTAAAATGATCTGATGAAATATAATTTACGGTTTGTTCCATCGCCTCCCACCCTTTTGCTCCTTCTGCTTCATAAAATGCGGTATTTATTTTATAACCGACACATAAATCTTTTGTCGCATCAATGATCTGCTTATTAAATTGAAAAACAGGATCGGGAGCAGACTTAAGATGAGCAGGAATTTTTTCGACACTTGTATCAAGCCCAACAAGAAGGTAAGATTTTGTTTTCCTGATGTTATTAACGAGTTGCTCTCTTGTCATAATTATAGTAAACTTAGAATCTTTGCTCCATTTCTTTTGCTATTAAATGAGAATCTTCATCATCGCGTATTTTAAGATGCTCAACAATACTTTTACGCGTAAGCTCTTCATGGTTTGGCTCAATTTAAAAACATTTCCAACTGATGAAACTTCAATTGTAAATCCAACAATCGCTTTCACTAATTTTTCTACATATTCATTGAGTAAATTATGGAATGCGGCTTCGCTTTCTGTTCCTTCATATTTATCTGTAACAGATTCGATTATTTTTTTTGTTCCCTCTTCATCAGTAAATTTTATTTTTCCTTTTGCATGTACATCTATGTAGTTCCATGTAGAAGCAGCTTCTTTTTTTATATACCACGATGCACTAACATAGCAATGAGGACCATTAAATATTACCAGTACATTTTCATTTTGTAAAAAGGCTTTATGATGGTCTGTATTTTTCATCATGTGGCCGGTAAGAATTATTTGTCCGTCCTCTTTCTTTATGTCTAATGGAACATGCGTGGCCACCGGAAAATTGCCATCATAACCAGTAACTATTGCGAATGAATTTCTATTCATGAAGTCGAAAACTACGTCTTCATCTCCTTCGGTAAAATGCGGAAGTTTATACACCTGTTAATTATGAGCGTTTAATAATTTAAAATCAATTACTGGAGTATACTTTTAATAATACTTCCAAACTTGTAAATATCTTCAAAGGTATTGTAAAGCGGTACAGGCGCCACACGTATTACATTTGGCTCTCTCCAATCTACAACCACACTGTTTTTTTTCAATGATTCAAAAACTTCTTTTCCTTTCTCTAACATCAAAAGCGATACCTGGCAACCATGTTCGTTTTCACCTCTTGGTGTAATTATCTCAATCATTTTTTTTGATGAAGATGAATTTATTTCATCCAAAATAAATAACAAATAGGCGCTTAATTTTTTTTGTTTTGCTAAAATGTTTTTAAAGCCCGCTTCTTCAAACATATCCAAGGATGCGCGGTGTGCGGACATATTAAGCAAAGGCGGAGTACTTAGCTGCCATCCTTCAGCAGTAGGAATAGGATCGAACTCTCTCAACATTTTAAAACGTTCGTCTTTATTGGTACCACACCAACCCGCAAGCCTTGGCAGAGATTTATTAGTGATATGACGCTGATGAATAAACGCACCAGCAACGGACCCCGGCCCGGAATTCAAATATTTATAAGAACACCAGCAGGCAAAATCTATATTCCAATCATGCAATTTGAGTTCGATATTTCCCACTGCATGTGCCAGGTCAAAACCACAATAAGCACCGGCTTCATGAGCCGCTTCGGTTATAGCTTTCATATCAAAAACCTGTCCCGTATAATAGTTTACACCGCCGATTATTACCATCATTAATTCTTTGCTATGTTCCTTAATCGCTTCAAGAATGTCTTCGTTTCTTATGGTGTATTCTCCATCACGCGGTTTTATTTCGATGATCGTTGTCGCAGGATCAAGGCCCGCAAGCAACACCTGCGACTTCAAAGCATATTGATCAGACGGGAAAGCTTTTGCTTCACAAATGATCTTGAATCTTTCTTTAGTTGGCCTGTAAAAAGTAATGAGAAGCAAATGCAGGTTAATGGTCAACTGGTTCATTACCGTAATTTCATCTTCCAGCGCACCCAAAATCGGAGCAAGCTTTTCAGGAAACATTTCATGATATTTTATCCATGGAGTTCTTCCGTGAAAATGCCCTTCCACTCCGTAATTGGCCCAATCTTCCAAATCATTTAATACATATTCCTGCGCAGTCTTCGGCTGCAAGCCCAAAGAATTTCCCGTGAAATAAATACTTTCTTTTCCGTGAATAAGAGGAATGTAAAATTTGTCACGGAATTCTTTTAAACCATCTTCACTGTCAAGTTTTTTAGCAAAGGCTAAATTATTTTCGAAATGACCCATACGTTTAATTTGTTCTTTTAACAGCTTAAATGATTATTTGTTTATCGTGGATTTTAAAATCTGCCTTTTAAAAATCGTAACCTTTGCCTAAAGGTTTATCTATTGCGTTAAGCCGTTAAAATAAAGGTAGCGATTCACCAAATTATTTTTTTTTATTCTTGAAAAGAAAGGGAATAGAATGCATTAGCTTTCGGCAAAAAAATATTCTTTTTAATGGATCATTATTTTACAATTGAAACAAAGGCTGTGGCAGAGTTTAAAGATCGTGGAAGTAAATTTCTTGCGTATTCCTTTCCCTTAAAGAGTACTGATGAATTTAAAAAACATTTGCAGGAGCTTAAAAAAGAACATCCCAAAGCTGTTCACCATTGCTTTGCGTACAGGATAGGGTTTGATGGGAATAATTTTCGCGTAAGCGATGATGGAGAACCGGCGGGCACTGCAGGAAAACAAATTCTTGGACAAATAGATTCGAAAAAGCTCACCAACATCCTGGTTATTGTGGTAAGATATTTCGGTGGAACATTGCTGGGAGTACCGGGTTTGATTGTCGCTTATAAAACTGCCGCTTCATATGTTTTACAATGCACTCCTGTTGTACAAAAAGCTATTGAAATAAATTACTATTTGCAATTTGACTATACAATGATGAATGATGTAATGCAGATTATGAAGCAATATAACTGCAGTGTTCATAAAAATGAAATGCAACTATTTTGTAAAATGGAAGCGGGCTTTCCTAAAAACAGGGAAGACGAAATTGTAAGTTCTTTGAAAAATTTGTACAATCTCGAACTGCAAAAAATACAATGACTGTTATTCAAAAAGAGTTACCTAAATCTTTCACTTACGACCAATTCTTTGCTGCCAGTTTCATATTTATAAAAACCTTCACCGATCTTTTTCCCAAGGTAACCAGCGGTCACCATATTCGTTAACAGCGGGCAGGGAGCATATTTCGGATTACCAAAACCATCATGCAATACTGTCAATATTGACTGGCACACATCAAGGCCAATGAAGTCTGCAAGTTGTAAAGGTCCCATGGGGTGTGCCATTCCGAGCTTCATTATATTATCTATCTCCTCTACACCTGCCACACTCTCATATAAACTATAAATCGCTTCGTTGATCATCGGCATTAAAATCCGGTTAGCAATAAAACCCGGGTAATCATTAACTACACATGGTACTTTGCCAAGGCTCTCAGACAGCTCAACAATTTGCGCCGTCACGGCTTTTGATGTGGCATAGCCGTTTATAATTTCCACGAGCTTCATTACAGGAACAGGGTTCATAAAGTGCATACCTATTACCTGTTGCGCCCGTCGGGTAACGGAAGCAATCTTTGTAATAGAAATTGAAGAAGTATTGGTGGCGAGAATGCAATCGACCGGTGCAGCCTCATCAAGCTGTTTAAAAATTTTTAATTTCAAATCAATATTTTCGGTTGCGGCTTCTATTACGAGGTCGGCTTCCTGCACTCCTGCCGTAAGTGAAGTAAGTGCAGTAATGTTTTTTAAAGCGCCTGCTTTTTCTTCCTCTGATAATAAGCTTTTACTAATTTGTCTATCCATGTTTTTGTCTATGGCATCCAGTGCTTTATTAAGCTGGGGTTGAGAGACATCAATAATATTTACCCTAAACCCATTTTGTGCAAACACGTGGGCAATTCCGTTTCCCATGGTGCCGGCTCCTTTTATTGCCAAATTTTTTATCATAAAAAATTTAGTTTTTATAAAATGCATTGTTAAAGAAATGCTTTCTTTCATCTGTTTTTACCAAGACAAATTTACTCTTTAAACTTCCGGCATATTTTTTCATCCATAATTTTTAAAACGTTGTAAAAATAGTTTCTATGAAAAAAGCAATTTCTGTTGCGGGTTTATTCCTTACTATTTTAATCTTCTTATCAGGTTGCGGTCCCTCTGCAATGGTTGTGAGAGACCGGCCTA
>JBBPZF010000662.1:0-14753 GCA_038199105.1 Chitinophagales bacterium
TGGACCTCCGTAGCAAACCTTAGCAGTTTCCTGAGAACGCATCCTGTATTAAATCCTGAAGAGGAGGACTTTGAGCCGGATGGCGACTGGTACAGCCTTAGCAGCGAAGGCGGTGCGCTGTATGCAATTGAAGCTAATCATGGAGAGCTGGACAAAATATCTCTTGATGGAACAGTTAGCCGTATTATAGATATTTCTGCTACCTATGGGCACATCGTTCCTACGGCACACGCTTTTCGGGACGGCAACTTTTACGTAGGAAACTTACATCCATTTCCTGCCTCGCCGGGAATATCAAGCGTATATAAGGTAACACCAGCAGGACAAATCAGCGTATACGCTACGGGCTTCAATATGATATTGGGACTTGCCTTTGACAGAATTGGAGCTATGTACGTACTTGAGATGACCACTAATAATCCATTTCCTACTCCCGGAACCGGGGACATTGTGAGAATTGACCCACTCGGTAACCGCCAGGTGATTGCAACAGGGCTAACCTTTCCGACAGGGATGACGCTGGGCCCTGATGGAAAAATATATGTTTCTAATAATGGATTCGGTTTTCCGCAAGGTGCCGGCCAGGTACTGCAAATCAGTTTTAAATGCGAAGAAATGTCTTCGAATATAAAAAAGTAAGGAGCCCTTTTAGTGTACCCGTTTCTATAGGAGTTGTAGATAGGTTGAAGTAATAAAACCGGAAAACTGAGTTTAGAGCCGGTACCGTAAAAATATTATTTATGGTACTGGCTTATTTTATTGAATCACCAAACTCAGGACAGCAGCACTTTTATTATTTAAAGTTCCTGCGGATAGCCAAATTGGAGTCTTGTAATTTGGAAGTTGCTACGGGTAACGGATAGAGCCGGGGGAAACACCTGCAATGGCTAAGGAATCCATTTGGTAATTGCACAACTTAGAAAATATACACGATAGCTATTTATGTAGCCTCCTCTTAAAAATCACAGAAAACACCTTACCAAATAGCTACCTTTTTGTTGTGTCCGGTGGTCGCTGAACATCGTATTGCAAAAAGCCCCGGTCTTAATCAATCAGGGCTTTTTTTTTTGAAATCAGTTTGATTTTGAGGGGCTTTCTTCAATACGCATATTATTTAGCACAGTATGTGTGATTTATCTTCTAAGGCGGTCAGAAAGATAACCAGAATCAATCAAATCAGTATCATTAATAATAGTTTTCATTGCCCCGTCTTTAATTACTTTTTTTATTGTTGAGACTTGCAATACGTCTAAATAATAATGGTCTGTAATTATAAAACCTTTTTGATGTTTGTATTCTTCAATTTTCTCTTTAATCAAGTCTTTGTATAAGGGTTCTACCATAGAAAATGGTTCATCATAGCAGCGCGAAAGATTACCAGGGAAGTAACGGCCTTGCAAATATTGAATTTGCTATTTAGTTTTAGCTATTAGTCCTCGTTACAACGAGACCTGGAAAATGGGAAATCTAAAGGAATTCAGGTCAGCAATTTATTTTTGTATCTTCAACCTATCAGTTTCAATCTAATAATATAAACTTGAATCAATTACCTGTTCCGGAAAATGAAACGCAACGGCTACATGCTCTTGACAGTTACCAAATCTTAAATTCTTTAGAAGAAGAAGATTTTAACCGTATTACTGAAATAGCTTCGCTAATCTGTGACGTACCTATTTCGTTAGATATCTCTTTTGGATAAAAATAGACAGTGGTTTAAATCTAAGTTTGGACTTAGTGTTAGTGAAACGCCACGTGATTTGGCATTTTGCCAGTACACCATTATGGACAATGTTATTTTAGAGGTAGAAGATGCTACTAAAGATGAGCGCTTTAGAGAAAACAATTTGGTTACTTCCGACCCTAATATCCGATTTTACGCCGGCTGCCCGTTAATTGACCCTAACGGGTTTGCTTTAGGTACTTTGTGTGTGATTGATAGGGTACCCAAAGTATTAAATCCGAATCAAAAGCGTGCTTTAGAGTTGCTTGCGCAGGAAGTAATGATTTTGATTGTAGAAAGGCGGCAAAAACAGGAATTAAAAAATTTCGAAAAGATATTTCAGGATGAAATAAAGCTTCGTAAGAAAGTGGAGCTGGAAGTTAAGACACAGTTTGAGGATATCGAGTACATACTTAATGAATCCCTGGATATGATTTCCACAGTTAACGAGAATGGCGAGTTTGTTCGGGTAAGTAAAGCGTCTGAAATGATTCTTGGCTACACCCCGGCCGAGCTCCTGGGAAAGAAATACATTGATTTCGTACATCCGGAGGATTTGGAAGCTACCTACAAATGGCATGCTCTGCTATACTCCGGTAATTCCACTAATGATTTTCTTAACCGATACCTACGGAAAGATGGCAAATGGGTGTATCTGTCCTGGAAAGCCTCTTTTTCCCCGGATAAACGGTTATCTTATTCAATAGCGAGGGATGTATCCCATCGTATCAAAAATGAACAGTTAAAGGAGAATTTAAATAAAGAACTTTTCAAGACTATTGAGAAACTTAAGGAAAAGGATAAAACCATTGAAAAAATCAAGGAATTTAAGTTTCTGGCAGATTCCATTCCCCAGATTGTCTGGACCTCACGTCCTGATGGCTATCTCGACTACTATAACCAGCATTGGATAGAATATACCGGCATGACCATTGAAGAAACCCAGGGCTGGGGATGGGAGCCGGTCCTCCATCCTGATGATTTACAGCAATGCATTGATGTTTGGACAGAATCTATAACTACCGGAAAGCCGTATGAGATAGAATACCGCTTTAAAAGAGCTTCTGATGGAATTTACAGGTGGCACCTTGGTAGAGCTCATCCCATGCGAAATGATCAGGGCGAAATAGTGAAATGGTTTGGCTCTTGTACAGATATTGACGCATATAAGCGGGCGTTGGATTTGGAAAATAAAATCGGCCAGTTTGAAGATTTCAACAGGATTGTGGCACATAACCTACGAGGACCCGCAGGAAGTATTGATATGATTATAGGAATGTTGGCAGAGGCTGAGTCTGAAGAAGAGAGAAAAGAAATGATTGGCATGCTCAAGAGCACCAGTGTTAGCCTGAATACCACGCTTAATGAGCTGATGCAGGTTTTAGAAGTACGCTTTAATAAAAACATGACTTATGATAACTGCAATCTACAGGAACTTGTAGAAGAAACTGAAAATATGATGAGGGGACAAATGATTTCAAGACAAGCCATCATAACGACTAACTTTGAAGTTCCCAATATTGAGTTTCCGCTGATTTATATGAAAAGCATTTTTTACAATATGATTAGCAATTCCTTAAAGTATTCCCATGCTGATGTGCCGGCATTAATCGGGGTAAGCACTAAAAAACATTTTGGCAAAACTGTACTGGAGTTTACAGACAATGGCCTGGGTATTGATCTTCAAAAGCATGGAAAAAATATGTTTAAATTGAACAAAGTTTTTCATAGTGGTTTTGATAGTAAAGGAGTGGGCCTGTTTATGACTAAAACCCAAATTGAAACGTTTGGAGGCACGATAAGTGCGGAAAGTGAACCGGGAAATGGAACAACATTTATTATAACGCTCTAAAAATGTCTAAAATCTCTTTAGTAAGCATCATTGATGATGATGCCATTTTTCAATTTTCAGCCAAAAGAATTCTTCAGTCAACAAATTTGGTTGATCAGATTCTTCAATTTCCGGATGGAGAAAAAGCTATAAACTATTTCAGGGCAAATAAGAGCATTTCGGAAAACATACCTGACCTGGTCTTTTTAGATCTAAACATGCCTTACCTGGACGGCTGGCAATTTTTAGATGAATTTACAACAATTTCTTTCTCAAAAGAGTTGATCACCATTTATATCTGTACATCGTCTAATAGTCCATTCGATCAGGAAAGATTTACTGAATACCCAAAATTGAAAGGATATTTGATTAAACCTATTGACAAGGACAAATTTACAGTGATAGTTAAAAAAGAGCTTGGTTTAACTTAACCCCCGCACCCGGCGCAAAAACTATAACAAGCCTATACGAAAAATACCAGCCAGGTATTATTATCTCTGCTTTTGGCACTTAATTAGAAGGAGCATTTACTAAAAAGAACAGATAATAAATTCCAAACAATATTGTCAAAAGTACCACTAACCCTATAACGCAGATCAGAACAATCTTTTCCGTCGGTTGCAATAAGCCTCCTGCAAGTTGGTGTGTTTCGAGGGAAGCAGATTGAAATTTTCTTGCCATGCTCCCAGCCAATATGGTATAAAAAAAAGAATAAAAAATTGAAGGTATGCTGTCCAGTGCCGGTATAAAAAGAGTGGCAATCATTAGCATCACAACAGCGGCTGTGGCAACCAGGTTATGTTAGCTTTATTGTTTTCACCTAGTTCTTTAAAATTTTGCGCCATCATAAAACCTCCCGGCAATATTCCGCCAAAAAATGCTGCGAGAGTGATAGACCTTATTGAATAGAGTTTATATAAAGGAATATCATTTAAAATATCAGGGCCTGATTCGTTCGTGGTTTCTGGTAAAAGCATTTGTTTTGGTTTGCAGGAGATAAATATAATAGAAATGTTTCTGAAAAGAAGAACATATCCGTCTTAGCTTAGTTATTAAGGTCTTGTACCACTGTTCAATTTTCCAGCTCCACCGGCGTGTGGCCTTCGGGCAGGCGCTTGAATACCAGGGACTAAAAATGCCACCTATTGAATTGATAAAGAATGTATCGGCAAGTGACTTTACCATTTTCCAGGACAACTGGAATATAGATTTATATTTGCAGCAAAAGTTCAGGGGTGCCTTGCAGAGTTTATAAACCATTGGATTCTGCTGAAAGAAGGGCTGAGATTATACCCATTGAAAGATTTGACTTCTTTCAAGTACCTGATCCGGGTAATACCGGCGTAGGAAAGAGCATTCAATCTCAGCCTTTAATTAATATATTGGGCATCTCTGGTTCATGAAATGATATCAACAATGCCGCTTACTTACTGGACAAATTTATTTCTTAAAGAACTTTCCGAAACGAGCTGGATAGAATGGATGGCAGTGGCTTTTGGGGTGGCAGAAGTATTGTTGGCCCGTGCTAATAAGGTGGCGCTTTATCCGGCAGGAATTGCGGGTACGGTACTTTCAATTTATCTTTTTATTATCTCAGGTTTATATGCAGAGTCTCTTCTGAATTTTTATTATATCGTAATGAGCATTTACGGTTGGTGGTACTGGATAAAAAAGAAAGATATGCTCCCGGTTCCAATTACTTATGCAAATCGAAAGGAATGGATGACGGTGCTTGCCATTGTTGTTGGTGGGTTCATTGTTCTATATCTGATTCTAAAAAATTTTACGCCGTCAACCGTTCCTTTATGCGATGCCTTTGTAAGCGCTACCGCCTGGGCGGGCATGTGGCTGCTTGCAAAACGAAAGATTGAGAACTGGCTCTTGTTGAATATTTCAAATGCCGTGGCCATTCCATTATTATTTTATAAACATTTGCCCTTATATGGCGCACTTACCATCTTTCTTTTTATTGTAGCTGTGCAGGGATATTTTGAATGGAAAAAAATATATAAAAAAGAAAAAGCTTTTGTTGTGAATAATCCATAACAACCATGAACAAAATATCAGCACCACATCCTTCCTCTTTCATAAGTAGTCAATGGGTAAATGCCATTCACCGGTTTGCCGCTGAGGCAGAACGCCAGGGATCTTTACACCAGAAACAGCTTGATGTTATTTATAAAAATCAGTGGTTTAATTTGTATGTTCCGAAGAAATATGGAGGCCTTGGCTTATCACTTCCTGAGGGGTTGAGAATACAGGAATCACTGGCGTGGATAGATGGCAGTACCGGTTGGACTGTTACACTTTGCAGCGGCGCCAATTGGTTTGTAGGATTTCTTCAACCCGAAATTGCTGCTATGTTTTTTAATTCTGAACAAGTATGCTTTGCAGGTAGCGGCCGTGCTTCAGGAATTGCCAAACTAACAAATAATGATGAATATGAGATTTCCGGACAATGGCAATATGCAACAGGATCGGCGCATGCCACCGCTTTTACCGCTAACTGCCAAATTGAAAAAGATGGCAAAATTCTTCTTAATGATGATGGCACTCCAATGATAGCCGCATTTATTTTTTTAAGAAGTGAAGTGTCAATACACGAAGACTGGAAAGGAATGGGAATGAAGGCCACGTCCAGCAATAGTTTTAAAGTAAGCAAAGTGAAAGTGAATAAAAACCGGCAGTTTATGATTGATAAAAATAAAACGCTTCTTCCCGATAAAATTTATAAGTATCCTTTTTTGCAATTTGCAGAAAGTACACTTGCGGTGAATATCTCAGGCATGGCCGTCCATTTCCTGGATATATTTGAAGAGATCATTAAAGAAAGAAAAATAAATGATCATTTTACAGAAGATCATCGTCACTCGCTTTTGTTTCGGTATAAAACTGCCCGAGACCAGCAACAGGAAGCAAGGCAGGCGTTTTATCAAACGATCCAAATTTCGTGGAATGAAGGGGTTAAAAGAGAAAATTTTATGTCGGCTACTTTAGATGAAGTAAGCAGGGCAAGCAGGAAATTAGCGGCTGCTTCAGGGAGAACAGTGAATGAAATATTTCCCTGGTGCGGGCTTATTGCAGCCAACCAGGATTCAGAAATAAACCGTGTATGGCGAAACCTGCATACGGCAAGTTTGCATCCGTTGCTTCTTTAATGAAATTCGTTTATGAAAAGGTTGTTTTGTGCATTTGTTGGGTGTGTCACGAATCAAAGATTAGGATAGTTCTTTGCATGCTAAATAAAAGATGGTAGCAGGCCTACTGCTGCTGTTGTTGGCGTCCCCGCCAACGTATAATTCAATAGTCATTTAAATGCGATAACCAATCAAAATCTTTTATGCCTGTTTCATAAAATCTTGCTGATGACCATTTATATTCTTCAGGTGAAGCTGCTAAATTCCAATGCGGCTGACAGGGATTAAAATGAATGTAATTTAATTTTTGTTGAAAAAATTTCTTTGTCCAACATTCTTTAACCATCGGATTTCTGTCCCAAAACTGATATTCCCTGTCTGAATTATTTACGAAATACTTTTCTAAATGCACAGAATTGCTCTTCTTCAAAAGTCTTTTAAATTCATGTGCAGTAAAACTAAATAATGCTCCTTCCACATCTTTTCTTTCAAAACCATCTGAAATTTTCCAAAGTAAATGATATGATTTGGCATCAGGACAAAAGCATTTATTGTACATTTTTTCTGCTTGACCAGCCATTGAAAAGAACTTAAAAGAATATTTTTAAAATCCTCAGTTGCTAAAAGATGTTCCCAGTTAAAGATCGTTCCGGTTAGAAATTCGGTATGATAATTTTAATGCATCAATGAATGTAAAATTATCCTTTGTTTTTGTGTTTTAATGATAAATAGAAAATGTTGGCGCGGACGCCAACACCAGCATGGGTTTTACTATAAACATCTGGATCCTTTCAGGGCGTTAAGACCGAAACTCACGTTAATTATCGTTATTTTATAACTTCACCTCCGTTTACAACCGAATTTCTTCCAAACAAAACATAGTAAGGATCAAACTTGTAATTAGTTGCGCTATTACCGGTAGTAACAAAGCCAAACCCGGCAAACATTTGATCACTTTTACCTGAGCGCCTTGCTGTTACATAATCACCCCACCTGACGGTAGACCATGTGCTGCCATCCCGGAACCATACTACAAAGTCGCCCAGAATGCCAACGGCAGTATTACCATCGTATTTTCCCCCTCCTCCCCAACCTAATGCTATGCCTACCTCTCCCCTGGAATTAGTTGCTAAACACGGATAAGCAAAAGCGTGATCAGGATTCCAGATAGGAATAGTTTTTATAATACTATAATTATTTATATCTACAACTACTACCTGAACCTGTGGATGCTGAAAATTAAAACCTCCATGTCCGCCGTCTCCGCTGCTTGCCGTCCAGGCCAACCATAGTTCGTTACCATTTCTTCTGGTTATTCCAATTATAGCATTGTTTGGAAATTTGCCATTTCCCCCCACAACTGTACCTAAATATTGTAGCCAGTCGTTTCCACTTTTTGCAATGGATGAAATAGTACCGTTGGGCCAGTTAAAATTTAAATCCATATTGCGCCATGAATAACTATTAGAACTTTCGGGCCACCTGAAAATCTGCAACGTGCCATTATCCACATGCCCTGCCCAAAACACTTCATTACCGGTATTTTGGCAGATATGCGCTCCGTATGCCTTAGATGAATCAGTGCTGGTGGTAAAATTAAAATTAATAGTGAGCCTGTCTCTTAGTTCATTTAAAGGTATTCTTGTTACCTGTAAACCGTTTCCAACCACATCGCAGCTTAAATATAAAAAATTATCACCTACTGAGAGGTCAGGGTAATCCATCCAGTTGGTTCCAAGACCGTAAGTTGCAGATGTAAGATCCCAATATGTCCAGGCTGTACAATTACTATTTATAATATCCTCCGGGCTTGCAGTGGCAATTCTATAGGCATTGCCCAAGGCATTATTAGCTACACCATTATTACCTCTTTTATATTGCAATAACCAAATAAACCTTTCTATAGCCGGAACATAGTAAATAACCTGGTCGCAGCAGAAGCCACCTGCAAGTGTATCGGGAAATATTGCTGTAGGATTAATAGTTTTAAAAGTGGCACCTCCATCAGTAGAGTAAGCTGCATACCGGTTACCACTAAGCATGACAACACTGTTGCTATCGGCGCCACTTATATCAGCAGCTCCTCTACTTACATTATTGACTGGGGGGTAAGAAGTATATGTACCAAAAACAACAGGATCTGGCGAATCATCAGCCGAACCTTCCATTTTAGGGGTTATGCCTTTACCGGGAAGTATAAATCCTTTAAACTTGCCAAGAGGCACAGATGGAACGGTGTCTTCATTTGGCTCTTCTTCTTCATCATCATCAAAAGTTTTAGGCTTATACTGCCCACCCTTTACAGATTGAGGCTTTTCAGAATTTTCATTTGATTTGCGGGTTTTTGGTTTGTAGCCGCCCTCGTCTCCACATGACTCATAATTGCAAATTAACTTTGGCTCATCTTCAGGGCAACACTTTAATAATTCTTTTTTTAATTTTTCTATTTGTTCTACCTGGAGTGTTTCACCGGGGTGGCAATGTTTTTGGAGCAAGGTAAAAAACTCTGCATTTTCTTTAAGTGATTTTTGAAGTTTCGTTTGCTCATATACTTCATTTAATGTAAGGCAGGTTTGCTTTGATATTTTTTCAAGGCAACATAATGAAACTTCAATTTTTTGCAAAATTGCCGCCAACAGCCTGTTTTGAAAACTTGCCTGTTCAACCAATGAATTGAGTAATTTGCTTATATTATTTTCATCAGAATTATATTCTTCGCTGGGATTTTCTTTCATTGTAGTTGAGTTTAAAGTGAATAAAATTTATAAGGAGTCGCATTAAAATATAAACCGAAAATATTGTTGCAGTAAGATATTATCAAGCACTATTTCGTAAAGTGCATTTCACGTATAGGTGGTTTTTAGTAAATGGCGTAAATAGGGTGAAATACGGTGTGGGATGGGTATAGCAAAATCATTATTGAAATAAAGTAGCTTTTCCTTTTCATTAATATGCGAAAAATGATTGCGGTTGAGAAGGTAGAATTTGTTAAGGCGAATGAAACCATTAGGTAGTATATCAAGCAATTCTTTAAGGGTGCTGTGCCTGCTCATCCATTTGAGCTGATTTCCACATCTTATTAAAGATTTTACATAATGATCTGCGCTTTTTACAAAGTATATTTCATCACAATGCACCAATGTATATTGGTCTTTTTTTTCTTCAAAGCGAATAAATTCAAGCTCGCTTGATACAATATTAACTTGTACACCTGGAATACTTTTGTGCATTTAGATTAATTGCTTGATCATTATTTGAAAGCTTACTATTCATTTATTTCTCTTATCACTTCACTAAAAATTTACCTTGAAATTGAAAAAGGTATAAGCTATGTAGTTTATTACATAACGATACTACCTGACCTCACGGTTAAGATTACACGAAATAGTTTTTAAGACAGAGGAATTTTTCGAGGGAAGATCTTTGGAGGGTTTTTAAAAAGATTGGATATTCTAAAGTAATACAGAGGTGTTTAATTTGCAAGTGTTTTATAAAACATTTTATTAATTGCCTTTTATTATTAATCCCTTCCGGCATTTTTAAATTACTCATTAGCGGATGCTTGCCAGCAGTGGAATAATTTTATAATTTAGGAATTTTCCATAATGCATATCTCTTCTGCACTCAATCCATATAATGCATACACCATTGTATCTAAAATAATCAACTTGTGATATTGAAGCGGGTCTGCTGCGGCGTCTTCCAAATACTTCAAAGAAACCATCCCAAAAAGATTTCGCTTCTTCGCTACTTCATCATGTAAAAAGTTCTGGTAGTAGATGATGACAGGGATATTGTAGATATGGTAGAGCTTCTACTTATTCAAGACAATATAATGTGCAATCTGTATTTAATGGTGACGGGGTTACTCACATAACTAAAACGTTCCTCCCGGATGTCATTTTACGTGATGTGAACCTGGGAGAGCATGATGGGAGAATAATATGTAAACAATTAAAAACCGACCTCCTTTTAGAACATATTCCGGTTATTTTATTTTCTGCTACACCCCGCCTGGCAGATAGTTATCCTACATGTGAGGCCACCGGTTTTTTAGCTAAACCATTTGATGCTTATGAACTCTTTGAAAAAATTGAAAAGCATGTGAATTAATTTCTTTAACTGGGGTAACAAAGTCGGGTGGATGCCGCCAGGAAAAGGGCTTTTCCCACGAAGATGTGTAGTAAGTAACAAACATTTATAAGGCGATTTACAAACTTTTTTGAGTGGCGAATAAAACTTCTTTCATCTTGTCCACATGAAATTGTATGTCTTCTCCTTTTTCCTGGTAGCTTGTTGCCATTTTAGATAATCCTTTTTTATTGTTATCATCTTCCATTTTCTTTAAAAGATTTCGGCGCTCCTCCATAATTCGCAAAGCTATCCATAGTGTAGATTCTAATATTTCACCCTGCTTCAATACCAGGTCTTTTTCAGAATACGAATGTCCAATGTGGCAACGGTAACGGTCGGCTTTTCCATCTTGTTTGTTGATGTTCCACAATCCACCACCGCAATCGGGGCAGGCATAAATACTTTTCTCGCCCAATTGTTTTACATTCCCATAATCCACCACTACTCTTTCAGCAATTTCAGATTCAATAATAACATCTTGTGGAGCAGCGATTTCTTCGGGGTGTGATTTAGCAATTTTGAAAATTGTCTCGCCCATTTGATGGAGCGGAATGCAGTAATCAACTTCAACGTTGTTGAGAACCGATACGGGCATGTCGGGATATTCTGCTTCGTTAGGGTCTTGCACGATGCTCGTTCCTCCACTTCTTTTAATGGCTAACATGCCCGTAGTGCCATCATCAAGAGAGCCTGTTAATACAACCCCAATAACCCTTGTGCTGTAAGCGGCAGCGGCTGAACGGAACAACACATCAATAGAAGGTCGCCAACGATTTTCTTCAGGGCCCCGGCCAAGAATAATTTTATTTTTCTTCACGAGTAAATGTTGATTGGGTGCGGCGACGTAAATATGGCCTTTTTCTATTGCAGTATCTTCTTCTGCTACTTCACATTTTAAAGAGGTATGTGGTTGAAGCCGATGGACTAAAAAATCGCTGATACTTGTGCGGGATAAGTGCATCACGATAAAAAAAGCCGCATCTATATCTTCTTTCAACTGCGAAACCAATTCAATCAGTGCATTCATACCACCTGCGGAAGTGCCAACTACAACTATAAAGTTTGGAGCTTTCATTTTTTAAAAATTTTATATTTATTTGAGGATGCTGCCGGTGATTTGAAAACGAAGACGAAGATAATAAAAGCGCGCCTGTCGGTTTCATGTTAGCAACGTTTCTTAAAGTTCTAACTAACTAACCCATCCTAAAAAAAGTTTACAGGTTAATAGGAAAATCCTGCAATAAGTTTACGGAATCATTTTGATTTTTCTTTTCAAAGGTAACAACACATGAATATAATTCGGCATGAAAACATATCCGTAAATATGAACGGGTTCCTTTCTGCCGCGGCGGAAACTCTGGATAGAACCTTTTTTATTACGGAAACATTTTGCTGTTTTCTAATTTTGGCTTCTCTTAATTTGATTGTTGCTATCTCAAAAAGCATGAGGGATGCGAAAATTGTTGATAAGAAAATGTATCTTGGGAAGTAATACTCTAATTGATTATACCTACCTGCCCCTTACCTTATCCCGGGAAATAAAAAATTTAAACCAACAACTAACTCATTAATTATGCACGCACAGGCCAAAAAAAGAAGTATACAAAAATCAAACACCTCAGAGATATTTGAATTAAACGATGCACTCGCCTTTGCTAACGGCATTATTAATACCATACGTGAGCCATTGGTGGTGCTTTACCCTAAGCTAATTATAAAAAGTGTGAATAAGGCTTTTTATACAACATTTAAGACAGATCCAAAAGAAACTGTAGGCAGCCGCATCTTTAACCTCGGCAATGGGCAATGGGACATTCCGACATTAAAAAAGTTACTTGAAGACACTCTTGCGAAAAGGAAATCATTCCATGACTTTGAGGTTGAGCATGATTTTGAAACAATAGGAAAAAAAATAATGTTGTTGAATGCGCATAAGCTTCCTATTAAAAGTAATGGCGATGAAATGACGCTATTGGCAATTGAAGATATTACGGAAAAAAGAAGGTTAGAAAAAAAGGTGGAGGAGGAAAAATATACACTTGCGGAAATTGAACACTTAAAGGAGATTTCGCAGCAAAAGGATGATTTTATTACCATGGCATCTCATGAATTAAAAACACCGGTTACCAGCATTAGGGCTTTTGCACAACTACTACAGGAAGATTATGCGCTTGCAGGAAACGCCGAAGCCGCGGAGATGTTATCCAGAATGAATAAGCAGGTAATTAAATTAACGAGCTTAATTGAGGATTTACTTGATGCAGCAAGAATGGAAGGGCGCAAGCTTCAATATCACATGGATTATTTTGATTTTAATAAAATGATTAATGATGTAGTAGCAGAGATGCAGCTTACTACGCATGCACACACTATAAGTGTGAAATCAGTAAAGACCTTTAGTATGTACGGAGATAGGAACAGGCTTGGCCAGGTACTTACGAATCTCCTTGCAAATGCAATCAAATACTCAGGCCATGCACATGATATCAAAGTTGCCTCTAAAAAAGATGAACAATTTGTAACTATAACCGTAAAGGATTTTGGAATAGGTATAAGTAAAGAAAAACAAGATAAAATATTTACAAGGTTTTTTAGAGTAAGTGGCATAAAAGAAGATACTTACCCCGGCCTGGGGCTTGGCTTATATATTTCTTCTGAAATAGTAAAACACCATAAGGGCAATATCTCGGTAAAAAGCGTAAAAGGAAAAGGTGCCACATTTAGTATTAAGCTGCCCATTAAAAAAACAACCAATTTAAAAAACAATTAGCAAGGCAAAGCACCTGAAAGCCAACTTGATTTTTATTTTTAATGGGCATAGGTCAAAGCATAAAAACAGGTTTCCCTGGTGTCTTATGCACAAAAAAACCGGCCCAAAGCCGGTCAATCATTAAAACTACAAAAAATACCAATTGTTATGAAACCTCTTTAAATATATTTACGAATACATAATTTACAATTCATAGTTACTGACCCCTGGCTTTTAACTTTCAATCTCCAAACCATTTACTTTTTTCCCTGCGGTAAAGAGTTTTTAATCGCCAACTATTACACACTTATTGGGGAATCACCTGTTGGCTTGCCGCTGCTCCGCCGCTCCCGGAAGAGTTAAAGCCATACATAGATACATTGTACGGAACGCCACTTGGCAGGTTATATATCTCCACATTCTTTTTAGTATGTGCAGTTATATAAATAGATTTATCAGCCACGGTAAGCACCATCACATTGCCTTCGTAGGTTACTTCCACACCATCGGGCACAGCCGTAAAAACATAGCCTTTGGCAAGAGGTATTTTCTTTTTGCTGCGGGCAATAATGGCGCCTTTTTTACCATTGGTATGCGCTGTAAAATTGGTAGTGCCACCAGCAGCAGGCTGTTTCTGCGCCTCGCTTTTAGTGGGTACAAAGCCAGCAGCCCGTATTACCTCCGCGTTAGATGCCGCAACGCTGGTGATAAAAACCGCGGCGAGGGAGAACTTGTCGTTCCACTCGGCTACCACATTATCAAGTGCTGCAATATCCACGAAAGCGCCTGTTTTGGCAGCAGCATTCGCATCAAAAAGACGGTTGTTCACATCTTCCAGGTCGGCCACAGGCACCGGCAGGCTTGCATATACTGATGTGTTACTTTTAGCAGAAGGCACCACGCCTCCAAGCATTACAACTATATTGGCGCCAAAAGCCACCTTTTGCTCCGGGCTTTCTTTTTTAAAGTTGAGAGAAGCTGATACGTTTCTTTTCATAAGAGTAAATTTATTTTTAAGAATTGGTTTTGTATATAACAGATAGAGAAATAAAAAATTGTGTAGTTGAAAAAAAATAATTGAAAAGATGTAATCAACACAATACAATTGCATGCCCGTAAAAACATATTGAAGCCAGGCAAATCAGCAGGAAAATATTGAAACCATATAGGTTCGATTGCAAA
>JBBPZF010000663.1:0-2198 GCA_038199105.1 Chitinophagales bacterium
GGTGGAGGCTAATAAGATCAATGTAATATTTCCTTTCCGGCCGTGGCCCTACAAGGCTCATCTCGCCTTTTAAAATGTTCAATAATTGAGGAAGTTCATCAAGCCGCCAGCGACGCATTGTTTTGCCCCAGTTGGTAATTCTTTCATCATTATCACTGCTGAGCATAGGGCCGTTTTTTTCAGCGCCTGTTATCATTGACCTGAATTTGTAAATACAAAAAGGGCGGCCTTTATAACCAAGGCGTTCCTGCTCAAAAATTATTTTTCCCCTGGATGATAATTTTGTTCTTATGGCTGTATATAATACCAATGGCGATAAAATAATTAAGCCAATAGCCGCAAATAAGATATCAATCAGTCGCTTGATATTTTGTTGCCATGCATCCATCAGCCCCGAATGGATTTCGATAAGCGGTGTTCCCAGCACATTGGTGGTTCGCACCGCACCGCTTAGTAAATCTATTTTATCGGGCATAATTTTTACATTCACTTCTTTTTCATTCACCAATTGTAAAATCTTTTCCAGGGTAGATCGCTCTTCTCTTTCAATGGCAATAATTACTTCACTAATGCTGTACTCGTCAATTACGTTTTTAATATTATTGATATTGCCTAAATCGGGAATAGACATTGAAGCCATATTAGCCCCGGCGCAACCCGTGCTTATAAATCCGCGTATTTTGTAACCGGTTTTTTCTTTATTGGTTGTGATGGAATTATATATCTCTCCGGCACTCCCGCCGCTTCCGATTATAAGCGTATTGAACCATACTTTTTCTTCCTGTAATTGTGTATGCGCTTTTGATAATAATATCAGCCTGAAAAAATAAACCAAAGAGAATTGTAAAATGAATAGCGTAAAAAATTCATCATAATGTACCGGGATATTCTTTCTTCCACTATAAAAAAGAATAATAAAAAAAAGCACGATACAGCCAACGAACGTGGTATTGAAAGTTGTCACTAATTCAATCAGCCGTGACTTATAATATATTCCTTTATACGCTCCAAATAAATGATAAAGCATCAGCCAGCAAAGAGGTATTATATATATACCCGGATAAAAATACGGGCCTATATAAAATGAGCCGCTAATGGTGATTTTGTGGAAATAATAAAATAGTATCCATGTAAGTGCCGAGGCTATAACATCACCCGATACATAAGAAATTATATGCAGCTTTTTTCCCAATATTTGTTCGCAGCGTTTAAGATCGGGTTACCTGGTTACGGTTAATTTTATCAAGAATCAGATGAGCAACTTCCATTGCACGCAGGCCATCTACTTCGGATACAATGGTTGATTTATTATTATTAATCGCATCAACAAAGCTTTGCAACTCCAGCCTTATTGCGTTATTTTCTTTTATTACCGGCGCAGCGATAGCAATGGTTTTCGTGCCGGTATTGGTCTCAATATCAAAAGTAAAAACGTTTTTATCTGAAGGCGATTTATATTTTATCACCTCTGTTTTTTTGTCTAAAAAATCTATACCGATATAAGAGTCTTTTTGAAACAGGCGCATCTTGCGCATTTTCTTCATGCTTATTCGTGATGAAGTAAGGTTTGCTACACATCCATTATCAAATTCAATACGCACGTTGGCAATATCAGGCCTATTACTCAAAACATTTACTCCATTAGCATAAATATTTTTAACGCTGCTTTTTACGAGGCTCAGAATAATATCAATGTCATGTATCATCAGGTCGAGAATAACACTCACATCAGTGCCGCGTGGATTAAATTGAGACAAGCGATGCACTTCAATAAACATCGGGTTTAGTTCATAATCTTTCAATGCAAGAAAGGCAGGATTAAACCGCTCAACATGGCCTACCTGGAATTTTATATTTGCTTCTTTGGCGAGTTTTACAATTTCACGGGCTTCTGCCATTGTGTTTGCCAAAGGCTTTTCTACAAATACATGTTTGCTTTTCAGGATGGCCATTTTACATAACTCATGATGCGCAGTTGTAGGTGCAACTATATCCACCACATCACATGCATCCATCAACTCGCCTGCATCTTCAAATCTTTTTAAGCCATATTGCTCACGTATTTTTTCAGCATTTTCATCAGAAGGATCGAAAAATCCTGCAATCTGAATGTCCGCAATTTCCTTCCAGTTGTTTAAATGGAATTTGCCAAGATGCCCTACGCCAAACACGCCCAATGATAACATACTTTTTATTTA
>JBBPZF010000664.1:0-3634 GCA_038199105.1 Chitinophagales bacterium
TGCTGCCCGATGCAATCATTGGCTGGAAAGATGTTGCAGCGGGTGCGCTATTCACAGCAGTGCTGTTTATGATTGGAAAGTTTTGCATCACTATATACATAGGCCATAGCAGTATGGGTAGTTCCTATGGCTCTGCGGGATCGTTAGTAATTCTGTTGCTGTGGGTTTACTATTCTTCTATCATTTTATATTTCGGTGCGGAATTTACTAAAGCATACGCTTTAAAATACGGCTCTGTAATAAAGCCTGATAAATACGCGGTAACTATACAAAGAACGGAAGTAGAAAGCAACGAAAACAGTGTGCAGGATAATGAGAAACATTCGGGCGCTGCGGAAGAAGAAGTGAAGAAAGTAGATGAAGAGAAAAAGCACCAGGAAAGAAAATCCTAAGATTTCGAAAGAGGATTAATTACACTTCTACTCATTATTCAATCTTTGGCATTTCAAGCAATGCAAACTGTAAAACATGGCTACCATTGCTTTTTAGGAAAAATGATTGTCCTCTTTTTATCTCAAAAAAACTTCCGGGCTGCAAGGTTTGTTGCTGTGTTTTTCCATTTTGTTTTGTTTGCACCCGTGCCCCATCAAGCGCTATCAACATCAATGAACGCTTGTTATTGTTGAGAATAAAATTTTTTTCTTTTGACAACGAAAGCCGGTATGCCCTCACCCACGGGGTATCAATCTCCAATGCAAGATTTGTCATTGCCAAAGGCCTTCGAACAAAGCCGGTATCGCTGGCTAATAGTTCAATGTCCATTACATGAAAAGTATCTTTATCCATGTTCCATACGCGATGCACACGCAAGTGAGGCGCAGACAGGTTTTCAAAATACATACTTCCGGCGGTTGATTTACCGCCTGAAGGTGCGGCGCCTTTCAACTGCGAACCGGTGAGAGTACTGGTGAGTAAAATAAAGACAGACGGTGTGTGATGAATATGATATTGTGTTGTATCGCCGGGAGGCAACAAAACATTCAGTATCCGGATCTCATCGTTTTGAAAAACAGGATGGTGCCGCGGTTCTTCATGCACCAACACTTGTGCTTGCAAATCGCCAAGCTTACATAAAAAGAAAAGAAAGAACACCAGGCTGTGAAGAGTTACTTTCATATTATTCACTTTTTTTAAAAAAGATGGGAGTTAGTTATGCTTTACAAAATCTTTATTAAAACTAAGTTTAAAAATTCGGAGCGATTGTCAACTTCTTATATAATTTAAAAATGCCGTGAGTCGCATATCAACCTGGTTTATTCAATCTTCTATCAATGAAAGGCCACAAGCGGAATATTTTTTTAATCAAACAGGTTACTAATACTCGGGTGCATTTCAAATCGTCGCTTTGCTGAGCTGTAGGTGGGCGGTGAAGGACACCGCCCAAGGCAGGCTGCCCTGGTTGGTGTCCCGCCAACCAACGACAATTGTACATCCACCACTTTCAATCTTAGGAAAGGTGTCCAAACCAAGAAGGTTTTTTTGAAAGATATTTTAAATTATAGTGTCCTTAATAAACCTTCCTGGTTTTTACAAATGACGGCCGGGTATGATATCTTTTTTATAAATGACAGACCTTAAAATATCTTTATCTTTCGCATTTAAGATCTTAGATGACTATAGCACAATACATTGAAAGCATAAACAGGAGATACAAACACGGCAACGCAACCGAACATACTTTTCGCGGTGATCTGCAGCAATTGATCAAAAGCCTGCTTCCGGAAGTAAGAGCGACTAATGAACCAAAGCGGCAAACCTGTGGAGCGCCAGATTATATTCTTACAAGGCGGGAAGTGCCCGTTGGTTTTATTGAAGCAAAAGATATAGGCGACGATGATCTTGCAGGTACAAAAAGAAATGGGAACAAAGAACAGTTTGACCGTTACAAAACATCTTTAAATAATATACTCTTTACTGATTATTTAGATTTTCATTTGTATCGCGATGGAAAGTTCGTTACAAAAAATTGCCATAGCAGAACAAGCTAACGGAACCCTGGTTCCATTGACGGATAACTTTGCTGCTTTTACCAATCTTATAAAAGATTTTTCTACCCACGTAGGGCAAACGATAAAGAGCCCGAAGAAACTTGCTGAAATGATGGCAGGCAAAGCACGACTGCTTGCTGATGTAATTGAAAAGGCAGTAACGAATGACGAAGCCCTGCAGGAAAACAGTACGCTTCACGACCAGATGAATGCCTTTAAAGAAATACTCATTCACGATATTACCCCCAAAGGCTTTGCGGGTGTGTATGCACAAACCATTGCTTACGGTATGTTTGCCGCCAGGTTGCACGACCCTACTTTACCCACTTTTAGCAGGCAGGAAGCGGCAGAGCTTATACCCAAATCCAATCCATTTCTCCGCAAACTATTTGGTTATATAGCCGGGCCGGATATTGACGACCGCATACAATGGATAGTAGATAGCCTGGTGGAAATATTTTTAGCCTGTAATGTGGAGGAGATTTTAAAGAACTATGGAGCATCTACCAAAACAGAAAACCCCATCATTCATTTTTATGAAACATTCTTAAGTGAGTACGATCCCAAGCTGCGCAAAGCAAGAGGTGTGTGGTACACGCCGCACCCGGTAGTAAGTTTTATTGTACGTGCCGTAGATGATATTTTAAAAACTGAATTTAATTTAAAAGATGGCCTTGCCGATACATCGAAAGTTACCATAAAAACAAAAGGCTATTCCAAAGCAACAGCCGACCAACGCTCGAAAATAAAAGATTTTGACATAGAGCAGGAAGTGCATAGAGTGCAGATACTTGACCCTGCCACCGGCACGGGAACTTTTTAGCAGAAACGGTAAAGCATATTTATAAAAAGTTTGAAGGGCAACAGGGTATATGGAGCAATTATGTGGAGACGCATTTGCTGCCGCGGTTGAATGGTTTTGAATTGCTGATGGCCAGCTACGCTATGGCGCATTTGCAAATGGATTTATTGTTTAAAGAAACAGGCTATACATCCACAAGCAACCAGCGGCTGAGGGTTTATCTTACCAACAGTCTTGAAGAACACCATGCAGACACGGGAACTTTATTTGCCAATTGGTTAAGCACAGAAGCTAATGAAGCAAACCGTATAAAGCGTGATACGCCGGTGATGGTCGTGATGGGAAATCCGCCGTATAGTGTAAGCAGTAGCAATAAAGGTGACTGGATTGAAAATCTAACTGCCGATTATAAAAAAGATCTGAATGAAAAAAATATACAACCACTCTCTGATGATTATATAAAATTCATTCGCTTCGGGCAACATTTTATTGATAAAAACGGAAGTGGGGTGTTGGCTTATATTTCTAATAATAGTTTTCTTGATGGGATTATTCATCGGCAGATGCGGAAGAATTTATTGGAAAGTTTTGATAGCATTTATATTTTGAATTTACATGGAAATTCGAGGATAAAAGAAATAAGCCCAGACGGTTCACCCGATGAGAATGTTTTTGATATTATGCAAGGTGTAAGCGTTAATGTTTTTATTAAGACAGGACTGAAAAATATAAATGAATTAGGAAAATTATTTTATTCTGAGTCTTTTGGAAAACGTGACCACAAGTATCATTTTTTGCGAGATAATAGTTTAACATCGCTGCATTGGAATAAGGTTGAATTAAA
>JBBPZF010000665.1:0-9049 GCA_038199105.1 Chitinophagales bacterium
GGTTTTCTTCCATTTTGGTATCATTTTAAATTCCGTAATGAAATCTTTGATTCCCCAATGTAATTATTCCCAATGCATTGACAATAAAGGATTGTAGGTTTTTTATGATTTGCTCTAAATCGTAGAGGTCAGGGGTTCTGAGGTTAGTCATTGTGCCGGTAGATAGTGTTCTTGCACTATCATCATATATTACACTTATGGGATCGAATGATAGATTGTAGTTTAATAAGTTTCCGCTAAGGGGTGCGCTAAGGCCGTTACCTGCATAAGAAAGGCTTCCTCCGCCCCAGTCAAAAAAAGCAATGGTCGTATCCTGTGCAGCGATGGATCCTTTTACATGCAATACTACAGGGCCATGAAAGTAAGGCACGTTAGAACCGGTTGTTCGTATTTGTGAGTTAATAGATACCGTGAGCATTTTAGAAGATGGAACAAACCAGTTTATAGAATATTTTGGATTCCCAACTCCGCCCGCCGCCGTGGCTGCAGGGCCGGAACCTCCAATATAATCTTTGAAAAACGGTGAAATATCAATACCGAGAATTTGATTAAAATAATTTTTAAGCGTATCCGTATTGGCTGATTTTAATGCACGGTTGGTTTGATAGTTTTTTAACGCCTGGAAATATTTTGTATCGCCACAAAAGCTTCTGAGCATAGAAGCTACCATCGCGCCCCTTTTATAAATAGTAGTTCCGTAAGCACTGCCCCATATACCTACGGAGGTAGCTGCGTACGAGTCGGGTATCCAGGCGCTGTGGGTTGAATCGTTAAGGGCCGAAGTTTTTATGCTAGCTCTTGTATTATAAGGGTTAGTACCAAGCGAAGGAACCACCTCGCCAACAAGTGCCTCGCTGTATTGGGCAAAACCCTCTGCCAGCCAGAGATCGTTCCAGGTGGAGAAACTTACATTGTCACCAAACCATTGATGCATTAGTTCATGCGCCAGCGTGGAAAGGTTGCCGAGCTGATTTGTTGCGATACAGGCTGATGTCTGGTGCTCTATTCCTCCTGCATTTACCAGGCCATCATAATAACCATGCTTTTCATTTTTAAAGGGATAGTCACCAAACTTTTGGCTGTATGCAGTCAACACCAGCTTCATTTTATCAAGACTTGTGAGAGTACTTGTGTATTGCGCAGCCGTTCTACCTGCAAGTAAGTTATAGACAACAGGAACGTTTGTGCCACTTATATTTACTGTTCCCCGATAATAGCGATTAAACCTGCCAACTGATATTCCAACAAGATAGGACGAGATAGGATAATTAGACCTGTAAGTAAATGTGCGGCTGTTGCCGTCTATAGTTGAATCAATCAACAACCCGTTTGCCACGCCCCAAAAAGTATCTTTAGCCATAGGATATGCCCAGGGGACATTTAATTTAATTTCCAGCGTATCAATCTTATCCTGCATGTCTGCTTTACAAGGATACCAGTCACGATCTTCATAAGATTCGGAAACTGACATGATATAATTACCTCCTGCAGACGACAACTGTTTCAAACCTTCAGGATAACCCGGAGGTGATACCGGCGGTACTCCCCTATAATAAACCGTAACAGAATCCAATGTATTTATTGCTATTGAGGTGCCGATGTCAATGCTTAAAATATTTGAAGAAAGGCTGTAATTTCCTGAAGGCAATTTCGAGATCTCATAATAAACTGAATCTATTGTAAATGCATTATTAAGGTCAAAAGTAATCGTACTCACATTATTTTGTGTAGTAAGAAAATTTGTTTGCACGCTTCCTTTCAGATATAAAATAGAATCGGGATTTATTCTAAACCACATCTTTTGATATTTAACATCGTAATTGGCGCCTGTGCCACTGTGGCCGGTAGAATTAATGCCGGAAGGACTTTCGGGGGAGGGAAAAATATTTTGACTATATAAATTTATATTACAAGCAAGCACCAGGAGGACAAATGCAAAATACTTTTTCATCGGATGATTGATTTTTCTGATTTTTATAAGTACGGGAAAAAATAAAACGTGTAACGTTTTAAAAAATTGCAAACGATACTTTTTTCTATGCCAGATTAGATTATTTACTACGCACAAGCAGTGACTGTCCTATTAAAAAATAAACATTAATTTTCTCACGAACTTTTGCAAAGCACAAAGCCTTATTTTTATTCCTGATTTTTTATCATGATCTATTCTACAAAAGGTATTGTTCTCCGCACAATAAAATTTGGTGAAACTTCAGTTGTTGCCAGCATATTTACCGAGCTTTTCGGAATACAATCTTATATAGTAAATGGAGTACGCACACAAAGTAAAACTCCTAAGGCCCAGCTTTTTCAGCCTTCTTCCCTGCTGGATATGCAGGTGTACCACAGTGATCTAAAAAATTTACAGCGCATCAAAGAGATGAAATGGCTTTACCTGTATAAAAACGTGTTAAGCGATGTCCCAAAAAACGGCGTGGCTCTTTATATGGTTGAGCTTTTATATAAATGCCTTAAGCAGCCCGAAGCAAATGCAGATCTTTTTAATTTTTGCGAAGATGCATTCATTGAACTCGATAATTGTAAGGCAGAAATAGCTGCAAATTTTCCGGTATTTTTTTCCATGCAACTTGCCCATTTTTTCGGCTTTGGTTTACAGGATAATTATTCAATACACAATAATATTTTTAACCTGCAGGAAGGAAATTTTACTAACAAGGACAAAGCGCAGGATGATATTGCAAATGCAGATGTCAGCAAGCATATTTCTGAGTTGCTCAAGGCCCGGCATCCATCCGAGCTTGCCGAAATAAAACTGAATAAAAATATCCGCAGGATGATTTTATCGGCTATGGAAAAATATTATGCTTACCATATTCCTGAATTTGGAAAAATGAAGACGTTGCCTGTGCTGCAGGAAATATTAAGCTAAACGAGGATGAATTTTTTTAGGTTAATTAATCATTATCGTCCGGACTAAAAAATCTTTCATTTGGATGAGATGCAGACCGCCATTGGTTTTTACGGCCCTCTCCTCTGGAGAGGGGTTGGGGTGAGGTCAGCGGCAGCAAGACCTTCGTCAATTAGTCGTACAACATTGTTAATTAATATTGAACTGTAATTACAACAACCTTCTTGATGTCGTATGATCATTAATTAATCCTTCTTCCACATTTTCAATAAGTACAATCCCTGGCTTTTTACCTTGTTCAAAGCTTCCCAATGTGTCATTCAATTCCAAAGCGTTGGCGCCGTTCAATGTTGCCCAACTCAACAACGTTTCAATTGTTATTGAGGGAAATCTTTTTGAGATTGTTTTTATCTCCTCCATTATACTTAACTGGTGATTTGAAGCGAGGCTGTCTGTGCCTAAAATTATATTTACGTTATTATGCATTAGGAGGTCAACAGGAGGCAGGGCCTTCTCAATGTACATATTCGCATTAGGGCATAAGCAGAATGATAGAACTTGTTGTGAACCTTTTGCTTTTTGTATATAATCAATATCGTCCTGTTTTATAAAAGTATTGTGAACTAATATAACAGACGATGCAGCTGATAGCTTCTCAAAATAAGAAGGTACACTACCTATGCCTGGTGATTTATAAAATGCATTATCAATTTTCATCATCTCATACATTTTAGCCAACTCACCTTTTCCATTTAGAAAGAATTCATCTTCATAAATTGTTTCCTGGTTGTGGATGGTTACAATTTTCCCCGAAAAATATGGGGTAATTTTTTCCCATAAAATCTCAGAAACGGAATAAGGTGCGTGGGGAACAATCGAGACGTTTTGTTTTTCTTCAAGATATTTCTCATAAATAACCCTGCTTCGTTCAAATCTTTCCACCGCGACATGCGGGTTCCATCCGCTTGCTTCGATAAAATTGTAGTATCGAATTTCCCCTTTGCCTTTTACGGAAGCAGAGAGAATATTATTGCAGATATCCCCAACAGCCACTATTCCATTTTGAATCATTTCATCCTGCGCAATTTTCATTGCATGTAAAATTGTTCCTTCCGGCAAATGGCGCTCAGTGACAACTTTATAAACAAACTCAATAAGGCCGGTTCTCTCCGGAATTTTATTCTTTAAATGAGATAGCTCGAGATGGCAATGCGCATTGATAAAACCCGGCGATAAAATTCCGGCTAAAACTTCTACATCTTCACCTGCATCTTTATCATTTACGACAGCAATAATTTTCCCCAAATCATCAGTAATAAGTATAGAATTTGCCAACAAGTCAGTTCCGTTAAACATTTGGTCAGCCTTAAATTTTCGATATCCCATGTAAAAGTTTATAGATTAATTTTGCAGCCCCTGCGAAGATAGGCAGTGTCCATTCATTGAAGATGATAAGTCTCAATAGTGATGAATGAAGGATTTAAAATAATACAAATATGCTTGACAAACTTGAAGCTATAAAGGCAAGGTTTGATGAATTGGGTGTAGCGCTATCCAACCCTGAAATAGTAAATGACAACAATAAATACCGGCAGCTAAGCAAAGAATACCGCAGCCTGGAAAAGATTGTGGATGCAAGAAATATATATGCAAAAGTGCTTGACGATATTGAGTTTAATAAAGAAATGCTGAACAGTGACGATGAAGAAATGCGGGAGCTGGCAAAAGAAGAGGCGCCTGCTTTGTTGGAGAAAAAAGACACTTATGAAAAGCAAATCCGCAACATGCTTATCCCTAAAGATCCGCAGGATGAAAAGAATGCGATCATAGAAATAAGGGCCGGCACTGGCGGGGATGAAGCTTCCTTATTTGCAGGTGACCTGATGCGGATGTATTTAAAGTTTTGTGAACAAAAGAACTGGAAAACAGCTTTGCTAAGCGAAAGCGAAGGCACCGTGGGTGGATACAAAGAAGTGCAAATAGAAGTGACAGGAGACGATGTTTATGGCACGCTTAAATTTGAAAGTGGCGTTCATCGTGTACAACGTGTGCCGGATACAGAAGGCAGCGGCAGGGTACACACAAGTGCGGCAACTGTGGCAGTAATGCCCGAAGCTGAGGAAGTAGATGTGGAAGTAAAAGACAGTGATGTGAAAATGGAGACAGCACGCAGTGGCGGTGCAGGCGGGCAGAACGTGAACAAAGTGGAAACGAAAGTGATGCTTACCCACATTGCGACAGGACTTGTGGTAGTATGTCAAACTGAACGGAGCCAATTAGGCAACAGGGAAAAAGCCATGCAAATGATTCGTACGAAATTATACGAAGAAGAAGTACGCAGGCAGGAAGAAGAAATTTCACGGCATCGGAAAAGCCTTGTGAGCACAGGCGATCGTTCAGCTAAAATAAGAACGTACAATTTTCCCCAGGGAAGAGTAACTGATCATCGTATAGGGCTTACAGTTTATAATTTGAATAATGTACTAAATGGGGAATTACAGGAATTTATTGACGCACTTCAGTTCGCAGAAAATTCCGAGAAACTTACCAGTCAATAATTTAAAAAAACATTTTTAATCGTTCTGTATTTAATAAACAGCTATAACAAAATTGAAATAGTTCGTTATATGTTCCTTAACACAACTAATTATAATTTTGGCATGTGATTTGAAACACCTATATCAATTAGATTTAAAAGTCAATTTTCTCATAAGCAGTTAGTTTTGGTAAACGGCCCCTGTTTCTACAGGGGCCTTTCTTTTTTGCATACTTTGATTATAATTAGTGCAGAAGTATTATTAGTATAGAAAAGTTAAAGAATATAAATTGAATGATTACTGCATATAACTTTGCGCTGATTATTGCAATTTAGATCTCACAACTAATGGCTGATAAAACTTCCCAGATATTTCAAACCAACAAGCCTACACGATGGAAAAGCGTAAAATGGACCACGCGTGTTCTCGCTATGATTGGCATTTTCTTTTTTGTCGTGTTAGGGATCGCGTTGTATAGCGGGTCGTTGCCCAACCTTCCGAACATGCAGGCAAAGGCAAAGGAATATGAAACGACGCTTGACCCTTCCAATCCATTAATTTTAAAGAACGCCCAAAATGAACGATATAAAGGATTTAAAGATTTTCTATTTAAGAAATTTAAATCTGATTCATTAAAAAATTTAAAGGCTGGAAATGCTTCCAAGGCAAATTCACTTTCTTTAATAAGGGCGGCATTTTATACACCCTGGAACGGAAATACGTCTTATCCTGATCTTAAAAAAAACGCATCGAAACTTAACACCATATTTCCTGAATGGTTTTTTATTGATACAGTTACCTATCATCTTCAAACAAGAATTGATAGTGCCGGCCTTGCCTTAATGAAGCAGAAACAACTGCGCATCATTCCTATGCTCTCAAACTTTAGGTCGCAAAATGTTGGCTTCGATGGGAAGTTGCTGCATAAAATACTAAGCGATTCAGTTTTAGAAAATCATTTGATTCAACAGGTTGTTGACACACTTTCTTTTTATAAATTAAATGGAATAAATATAGACTTCGAAGAACTTATTGAAACAACAAATGAACCCCTTACAATATTTCAAATAAAGCTATATAACGCACTTCATGAAAGGCGCTTGTTAGTAACTATGGACGTGGAACCGAAGAATAACGACTATGATTACACGAAGTTATCAGACTATAATGATTACATAGTTTTAATGGCGTACGACCAGTTTAATAACTCAACAGGCCCGGGGCCTGTCAGCTCTCAGAAATGGATTGAAGACGCTGTATCATGGACAGCACAGAGAATTGATCCATCTAAAATAATCCTCGGTATCGGCGGTTTTGGATACGATTGGGCAAATGGCAAGTATGACCAAGCCTATACCTATAATGATGCAATCAACAAGGCTAAATCCATCAATGCAAGAATTATTTATGACAATGATTCTTACAATCTTCACTTTGATTATGCATCTGAGGAAGAGATAGATTCTACTATTGATAAAACAAATCATGAAGTATGGTTTACTGATGCCGCAACCACTTTCAATATTTTAAGATTTAGTGATGAGTTTGCTACGGCGGGTACTGCATTGTGGAGGCTGGGTAGCGAAGATCAAAGAATGTGGAAATATTACAACAGGAGCCTGAGTAATAGTTCACTCCAAAAAACACCTTTCGATTTTGACTCACTTAAAACAATTCCCGTTATACAAGACAATGTCGGCTTCGAAGGAGAAGGCGAAGTATTGGACATTATGTATTCGCCTCAGCCAGGAAAAATAAAATTGGAAATTGATAGTTCCGATCAGTTAATTGCGGAGCAACATTACCTGCAGCTTCCATCCGGTTATGTGATAAGAAAGTTTGCCGAAGATACTGTTGAAGGAAAAGGACATAAACTTATTCTTACGTTCGACGATGGGCCGAGTGCAGATTTTACACCAAAAATCCTGGATATTTTAGAGAGAGAGAAAGTGCCCGCAACATTTTTTGTTGTAGGTATTAACGCCGAACAAAATATTCCACTAATCCAAAGAGAATATAAAGATGGCTTTGAAATCGGCAATCATACGTTCACCCATCACAATATTGCCGATATGAGTATGCAGCGGGCGGCACTTGAAATGAAGCTTACGCGGCTGCTTATAGAAAGTATTACAGGACATTCCACCATTTTATTCAGGGCGCCATACAATGCTGATTCGCAGCCACAAACCTTTGAAGAATTAGCGCCAATCGAAAGAAGCCGTAGTGAAAATTATTTAACCATAAATGAAAGTATTGATCCCAATGATTGGGCGCCTGGCGTAAGTGCTGATAGTATCGTAGAAAGAGTAATAAGACAGGAAGAAGATGGCAATGCAAGTATTATTTTATTGCATGATGCCGGAGGCGAAACTCGCCAGGCCACTGTTGATGCACTTCCGCGTATAATTGATTATTTCAAAAAACGCGGATATGTGTTTACGACCGTTGCCAATCTCATGGGTAAAACGAAAGATGAGGTAATGCCAAGAGTCGCATCATCGCGGGACAGGTGGACAAGAAAGTTTAATTTCTTCCTTGCTGAGGCTGGTTATTGGAGCGGGCAGATTTTGTTTTCACTTTTTATAATAGGCATATTACTATCGGTGGCACGCATCATATTAATGGCAACGCTTGCAAGTATTCAGAAGAATAAAGAACGTAAAACTGCTTTTGCAGCCCTTCCTGCTCTTTTGAGAGGGGACAAAAATACATGGCCGTTAGTAAGCATTATTGTACCCGCTTATAATGAAGAAGTAAATGCTGAGCGGACAATAAATAGCCTGCTTGCCCAGGACTACCCTCAACTGGAAATTATTTTTGTGGATGATGGGAGCAAAGATGAAACCTATAGCAAAACTTCTGCAGGTTTTAAATTGAATCCTAAAGTGCAGGTGTACACTAAAATAAATGGCGGCAAAGCATCTGCGTTGAATTTTGGTATTCAAAAATCAACTGCAGATTTTGTGGTATGTATTGATGCTGACACACAATTGAAAATTGATGCCATTACTGAATTAATGAAAAAGTTTAACAACGAAAATGTAGCGGCCGTAGCGGGAAATGTAAAAGTGGGTAACCAAATAAATATGATTACCCGCTGGCAAAGCATAGAATATATTACTTCGCAAAACTTTGACAGGAGAGCGTTTGATTTTTTAAATTGTATTACCGTCATTCCGGGCGCCATCGGTGCGTTTAGAAGGGATGCCATACTCGTATCAGGTGGATTTACCACCGATACACTTGCCGAAGATTGCGACCTTACTATGCGGCTTCATCGAAATGGTTATGAAATAAGAAATTGTACAAATGCTATTTCTTACACCGAAGCTCCCGAAAGCTTCACGCAATTTCTAAAGCAAAGATTTAGGTGGAGCTTTGGGGTGATACAATGTTTTTGGAAGCACCGGGATACAGTTTTTAATCCGAAATACAAAAATTTTGGTATGGTAGCCATGCCTAACATTTTGATCTATCAAATGATCTTGCCCATACTTGCACCACTCGCAGATTTAATTCTTTTAGTAAGTTTAATTGCTGCCTCGTTCGGCATAATTGTGGCAAGCATACCGCACATCATTTTATACTATATCATTTTCAGCCTTATAGATATTGCCGGCGCTGCGCTTGCCTTTGCTTA
>JBBPZF010000666.1:0-3605 GCA_038199105.1 Chitinophagales bacterium
ATATCACCTACGGAAACCCCTAAACCAAAACTTAATAACCCTGTGTGCAAACCCGCTTCCTTTGTTACTTCAGTAAAATGGCCTTCATCATTGCGAAATAAGTGATTGCCGCCGCCTTTCAGGTTTTCACTTACATTCCATTTTGAAATATCAAGGTCACGCATATTGGCGTAATTGAGCGAGCCAAAAGGGATCGGACTGTTATTTATAATAAAGCAGTCGAGGTCTCCATCCATATCATAATCGAGAAAAGAAGCTTGTGTGCAATAGCCTGATATGTCCAAACCGTATTGGGAAGCAGATTCCGTAAAAGTAACCTTACCGCCGCCTTCTCCTGAAAGAGATGGAGAAAGATGATTATTGATGTATAATTTATTTTTTCGGTTACCATCATTAATATGACCCGAATTACAAACATAAATATCCAGCCAGCCATCATTGTTTATGTCAACCATTGTAACTCCTGTACTCCACATGCTATCTTGTTTTAAACCAGCTTGTGCAGATATATCTTCAAATTTCCAGTTGCCTTTGTTGATGTATAATTTATTTTCCCCCTGGTTGGATGTCAAAAAAATATCAGCAAGCCCATCGTTATTTACATCGCCAATTGCCACGCCACCGCCATTATAAAAATTACGGAAGTTAAAGCTGTTATCCAGTTTGCTGTCTATTACTGTGTTTTTAAAATTGATACCTGTGCTATCGACTAACCTGAACAGTGTATCTTCTGCCTTTTGCTTTTCATGACAGGAATACAAAATCATTATCACGATACAACAAGCAAATGAACAAATACTACTGATTTTTTTTATAAACACGTAGGGAAAACTTTTTATCAATTTTGCTAATCATAATTTACAACAATGCCACGAAAGCTACTTTAATTAAGGATGGCCATTTCTTATTTTATATAATACAGGCAGCTCATCATTTCTTACAATTAAAATGTACCGGCTATCCTTCACCGTTACCTCTTTAATATCTTTAATTTGCCCCGAAAGTTTAAGCCCTGAATTTTTTGAATCTACCCATGCAAATCTGCCTTTGCCCTGGTTAATTAACACATTACCATAGCTTGCATCCAGCCGACCGAACTGGGGAGGGAAACCGAACATGTTACCACCTGATACAATATCGGGTTTTCCATCGTTATTAATATCAAGGCAACTAATAGCATTCACGCTGGATAGCTGAATGCGTGGTGGTAATTTTTGAATCGAAAAATTTCCGTTACCGTCATTTAAAGCAATAATTGATGCCGGATAGTTAAACGTTTTTATTGCTGCATTTTTTAGGATATCATCACCAAATAATTGCTGAATCGTTTTAGTTGCATATTCTGAATGCTTTAAATTTTGCTTACGCAAAACCGGGAACTGATCGGTGATTTCTTTCTTCAAAAAAACCGGGACATCTTTTCCATCTACAGTATAGGTAAGAAATTTATCTGTCACATTATTCTGATCAAAATCGTTGATCCATAATTTTACAGGATGTGCTAAATCAGGGTGCAAATAGAAATTTTCTCCAACGTTCCCTATTACAAGGTCTATATCTCCATCCCCATCAATATCAGTCGCAGCAAGGCTTTGCCACCATCCTGATAAATTATTTAAGTTGGATTTTATTTCAGAGAAATCATCTTTATTAAATGCATAGATATGAGTTGCCATCCATTCGCCTGTAATTATTAACTCTTTGGAAGTGTCACCAGCTACGTTAGCCCACACGGCACCGGTAACCATTCCAATGCGGGCAATATCAGGATTTTTTGTTTTTGCAATATCAGTAAAATGGCCATTGCCATCATTTACATATAAAAAACTTGAAGGCGCAGAACCATAGTCCTTCGACACACTTCTGCCGCCAACAAAAAGATCAGTAAATCCGTCCTTATTAAAATCATAAGCAGCAATGGCACCGCAATTCATGCCGAACAAAGGAAATGCTTTTACATCAATTGAAAAATTTCCTTTGCCATCATTTTTAAAAAGCCGCAACTGCATTTCACGGCTAAAAGAATCGTTATCATTACCACCGGGGCCAACAAGAAGATCTAAATCCCCATCGTGATCAGCGTCAAAAAACAACACGGCTTCATCTTCGAAATCAGCAAACTGTTTGAAATCAGGTTCTTCCTTTTTAATAAAATTTCCCTGCGTAGTTTGTAAATAAATTTGCCCGGAACGACCTGGGGTACCTCCTATATAAATATCCTGCAGCCCGTCTCCATTTACATCACCAACCGTGACTTTAGGCCCTTCTCGTGAAAGCATTTCAGGTATATTTCTTTCATAATAAAAATCAACATAGTCATCGTCAGCATGTTTCTCGAAATTGCTTTTTACTTCCTGCAATAATGTGGAAGAAGGTGATTGTGAAATGCTATCTCTAGATAATTTTTTTGAATTATTTTCCTGAACAACCAGCACAGTATCTATTGGTGGATTCGTGAACAAAGAATATGACCTGTCAGGCCACGTAACAATCATCGAATCTATTTTCGAAATTTTACCCAGTCCGAATATCTGTTTATAATCCACTGACGATTGAAAGCCACGACTCGGTATCAACTCACGTGTCAGGATTTGATTACCTGCATATAACTTTATATTACTTCCAATTGCATAAGTATTACCTCCCACCCCTTTTAAGAAAACTCCGAGATAATTATTTTTATTTATCTCTCTTGAATTGTTTTTGTAAACGAATGCAGGCCCATTTTCATTGCTAACTATAAGATCAAGATCTCCATCATTATCGAGGTCCCCATAAGCGGCGCCGTTAGAAAAAGAGGGCTGTGTAAATCCCCACGACTCTCCAATGTCCTTAAAACGAAGATTGCCTAAATTTTTATATACTTTATTCAGCATCGGGTTTACAGGAATTTTTTTTACTACTTCGTCTATGCCCTCTTTTTTACCCGTTAGTACCATTTTTTGAATAACGTCGTTGGCAAAAAAATTCATGAAATCAAGGTTTGTAACATCACGATTTACGCCATTGCATACATATATGTCATTATACCCATCATTATCTGCATCAAAAAATAAAGCTCCCCAACTCCAGTCTGTTGCCGATACGCCACTGTAATCAGCAATCTCTGAATAAGTGCCATCTTTATTGTTAAGCTGAAGACAGTTCTTCATATATTGGTTGTAGAGTCCTGATTTTAATTTATTCCTATACACATCTATGTTATCAAAAGCCCCTAAAGTTTTCAGCCTGAAATCGCCTCCAGGCAACATATCTGTTGTAAAAATATCCGGATAGCCATCATTGTTTATATCTGAAAGGTCTGCACCCATTGACGAAAAGCTTGTATGCTGCATACAGTCTTCCAGGTCGTCTTTAAAAGTACCGTTCTTTTGATTGATGTATAAATAATCTCTTTCATAAGAATCATTGGCCACATATACATCCGGATAACCGTCTCCATTAATGTCGCCAACGGTAACGCCTAACCCAAAACTTATAAGGCTGCCGTGAATGCCCGCCTCCTTGGTCACTTCCGTAAAATGGCCGTTATCATTTCTAAAGAGATGGTCGCCACCGCCTTTTAAAAATGGAGCTACCGGCCATAGCGAATCAGGCAGATCCCG
>JBBPZF010000667.1:0-7821 GCA_038199105.1 Chitinophagales bacterium
AATGGAGTACTTAAGACATACCAGATTAAAGCGAATGCCTTACAGTCACTCGCTGTAGATGCCCGGAACCCGAAAAGGCAAACAGCACAATTTATTACTAAGTCAAACCTGACTGATATAACCAATCCATTATTACCTGTATCAAAAGGCGGTAACTTATTCCTGTATGTAAATATGATTGATAATGGCGAGCCTGGAGTAAATGATTCCATCTCATTTGTCTTAACTTCCAGCACGGCAGATCCGAGTATCTTATCAAATATTATGTATTCCAGCAATTGGGTTTCGTCCAAAACACAGCAGATGAAACTGTCTGGCGGTAACCTGGTAGTGCATAGCGGATTTAATGTGGGTACAAGTACCATAACCCAAACAAGGCCAATGATAACACAGGCTGAACAGGTTTTGGTTCCGTTCGACGTAAAAGTATTACCGAATCCATCTACCGACCAATTCACATTCATATTGAGTTCTCCAACCAGGGACCTGGTAAAGATGAATGTTTATGATATCAACGGCAGGTTGATTGAGCAAAGGCAGAATATTTCTTCAAGCCAGACTTTACAAATTGGTCAGAGATACAGGCCGGGAGTTTATTTTGCAGAGTTCATACAAAGTGGAAAAAGAATGGTAATTAAATTAATAAAAGAAGGTAAATAGTCCTTCATAAAAAAAGGTTTTCAAGGTGGTACCAAAAGTGCCACCTTTTTTTATGTTAGACGATATGCGAAAAAGATGGCAGAAGCGACGTAAGCGCTGCTAAGGTGTTGCAATGTTCCGCGATAAAGATATCGACAGGGATGCTTTAAGGCTAATCAAGGAAAGCCGCCAGGGGATAGGGCTGTTCAATTAACCAGGCCCGGCAATGGCTCGCGGGGAGCAACCATTTCCTAATAACTTAGCTGATAATAAGAAGTAATGAATCTAAATGTGTATCTATGGCTTCCGTTAAATGGACGGCCAAACATAGTGGTCTCTCTCTTTATTCTCGTGCAGGCTTTTAGGTGGTGCAAACTCTTTGTAAATATCAGCCTCATCCAATCCATGGAGGCTTAGTTCAGATTGTAGCATTACTGCGTCTTTGGCTTTCACAAAATATTCCAGGATATATGCATACTTGCAATTTTCGTAAAAAGCTTCGTAGATATTTAATTTGAAGGGTACAGGCAATTTTTTATAAAGAGTAAGATCGGCTTTGGGATCGGTAAGAAAACCAAAAAGCTTGTGATCATTTCCCACAGCATCAGGAGCCCTCTCCTCCTGCAGCACTCCATAGCCACCTATCTGTGTGGTTTTTATAGATGCCTGCACAACGCGTGATGTTCTATGCTCTTTGGAAAACACAAATAATAATTCACCAGCCGCAAACCTATGCTGCGAAATGTATTTAAACGCACCGCCTTTTTCTGATTGCTGCAGTGTTACAAGCTTATTGCTTTTTACAGACCGGGTGTATTGTTCCCAGCGCTTGATGAATGCGTCTTTGTCCAGTGTGGTTTCAAAGCAAACGAATTGTACTTTTTGGTCTTTACTCATTTCTACAAGATAGCCTTTAAAACCTGAACAGTACTAAGTTTTACCTTTGATGGTTTTTATCAACTAAATAAAAAAATCTAAGCTTTTGTGGTAAGACATCAATTGAAGCTGAGATCCGGGCATTACAGGAAGAAATCCTTGAATTGACTTTATGCCCATTAAGCTTCACAAATCTTTTGAATAAAAATATTGGTACGTAAATATCTTTATAGAAACAAAATCGCAACCAGGGGTACTAATGACAGTACAGGAGGCTACTTATTTAATCCGACACGATCACAATAAATCTTTCGCGAAAGACACCTGGGCAGACCTTGGTTGTGGCTCAGGCATTTTTACATATGCATTGGCCAGTTTATTGAAGAAAGGAAGTACGATTTATGCAATAGATAGAGATATTGCTTCATTTAAGAAAAGATTTTCTTGAAACAGCGTTAGCATAAAATCTTCCGAATTAAATTTTGAAAGCAGCGACCTTCCTTTCAACAATCTCGATGGAATATTAATGGCTAATTCCCTGCATTTCGTAAAAGATAAAAAAAGCTTTCTCGAAAAAATCAAAGTTGCTCTAAACGATAATGGTGTTTTTTTAATTGTGGAATATGATATGGATATTTCAAATTATTGGGTGCCTCACCCTTTAAACTTTTTATCTCTACGGCAGGCGTTTATTAATATTGGTTATACCCAAATAACCAAAATAAATGAAAGGCCCTCACGGTTTAGCAAGGGGAATTTATATGCTGCAATGATTAGTAAATAAAAAATTTATTCAAAAACATCCTGTGGTATTCGCTTCATCGCGCATTGCTGGTTCTGTTGGAACCTGTTTCAATTCATTTTGAAAAAATATCTTTGGGAAAGCGTGTGCCTACTTAAATTTTAAATTCATAGAAATGATATTGGAGTTCAAACCAATATCTTTTTTGTAGTGACCATATCGCAATTCAAGCATATTAAGATGTTGTATTCCAAAAACCGCTTTTGGCGGTGCTATACGCAGGTCTAAGCCAAAAAAGCTGGCATTGAATTTTGAAAAATCATAATTGCTGGTATAATATTGATCCTGCGCCGTATGCTCTTTATAAGGGGCAAAATATTTAATGGCGGTTTGATCATAATACCTGTAAAAAGGGCTCACTGATAAGAAAGGTGTAATCTTTACTGGCACTTCTATGTTAGCTGTATTTGAAGTAATACCCCACGAATCTTTATAAAAGCGATAGTAGGTGCGGATAATAAATTTATCTCCTACAAAATAATTAGCCCTGAAACCAAGCGGAACTTTAAATCTTGTGTCTGGTAAATTTTCCTGGTGCACGGAGCCATCCGTAAAATAAACGCGGTGAAAAGGAAGGCTTAAATAACCTGACTGTTGCGCAACATCTGCGAGAAACATTATTTGCAGGCTTTTATTTACTATCTGTGAATAGGATAAGGAAGCCGAATAACTATTTCGCCCTGCGCTGGGGTAATTGTTTCCACGATTGTTAGCGTTAGGGTTTGACCGCAGTTCTATGGGAGCAATTAATTTTAGCTGATCAAGATATGCCTGCAACTTAGCTGAGAACTCGCCACTTTTATTTTTATTTTTCTTTGAAAAATTAATGTTTGCTCCGAAAGACTGGTAATCAAATTCCGTTGAAGAAGACAGCCCTATTCCGAAAGAAGATCGCTTTTTTTCGTTCTCTACACTCCAGCTCACAGAGGGGTAAATTCTTGTATCGGCGTGCGAAGCGGAAGACATATTTTTTGGGTCAATCATATCAGAGGATGCCGAGGTATAGTGATCAATACCCAGCTCACCAATGAAAGTATTTTTCCTGAATTTTTTATCATATCTCGTGAGTGTTACATCTATCACATTGGCAAGATCAGTCAGCTTCTCCGTGCCAATGCCACCTGTTACTGCAGAGTTATTTCCATCCTGGTGATAATAGCTGGATACAAAATTTATTTCTTCTAATTGCAATGTCCTGCTTTTGAAAGCAGTGCTGTCAACGGCTGTTTGCGAATAAGATTGCAATAAAGCAAATATAGCCGCTGCTGTTAAAAAAACTCTTTTCATTAATAATGTTGTGGAATGATGAATAGTACTTCTATCAAGAAAAATGGGCTATCTAATTACAACCGCAGCCGCCGCCGGTTTTTCCTGCGTTAGCACCTGATGCCCCTTCGCGATAAGATTGAAAGCTTAATTCTGTCTTCTCGATCTTGCGATTACTCAAAGGCATTTCTGCATCATTCAACTTGTTTTTCTGGTACTCTTTTACAGTGGTGCAAGATGTAACCATAAGCGAAATAGCCATGGCGGTTATTGTAAGTTTTAAAGTGGTTATGCTTTGTGTACGCGTCATTTTAAATTGATATTTTTTGAATAATAAATCTTGTTGTTGTCGTCAATAATAATACATTCCACGCGATCAATCTGGTTAATCAAATTAACTCCGGCCTTCACGCCCATAATAGTAACAGGAGTTGCCATAGCATCAGCTATTTCTGCATTGGAACTAATAATGGTTACACTTTTTATACCGGTAACAGGAAGGCCTGTTTTCGGATTAATAGTGTGTGAATATTTCTTACCATTTATTTTTACAAACTTCTCATAATTACCGGACGTAGCCACAGCCATACCTGATATATTTATATAAGAAAAAGGCAGAAGAGCATTATCGGGATTGGCTATACCCACAGTCCATGGCTTGCCATTGGCCTGCAGGCCCCATGCAGTAAGATCACCGGAGGCATTTACCAGCCCGCTTTCTACTCCTTCTTTTTGCAGGAGAGCTTTGGCCATTTCCGCCGCGTAGCCTTTGCCGATGCCGCCAAAGCCAATGCGCATTCCTTTTTCTTTTAGGAATACGGTGCAATCACTGGTCTTAAGCACACAATTTTTATAATTTATAAGCCTGACCATTTTCCGGGCCGTAGCTTTATCAGGCAAGGTGGTCATGGATTTGTCGAAGTTCCAAAGGCGCTTATCAATAGATCCATACGTAATGTCAAAAGCGCCATCGGTGATGGCAGAGATTTTAAGCGAGCGTTCGATAAGATTAAAAACTTCTTTGTTCACTTTTACCGGCGCAATGCCGGCCATTTTATTTACCTGGTTTGTCTGACTGGTTTCATCAAAGGTGGTTAATAATTTTTCAATGCGCCTGATTTCTGCAATCGCTAATTCTGTTTTTTCATGAGCCCATGTCCTGTCTTCTGCTACCACCGTTATTTCAAAGGCATTGCCCATCAGCCTTTCGCGCCGCTTATATTCGGTGAACAACATTGCGGTACTACCTGCTTCCATTCCGGATATTGTTTATTTCAGCAGCAAACTGGGCTGCATCTTCATCCGGAAAGCCATCCCATGCTTTAAGAATGTTGCCATCAGCATCCAGCAACAATGTGAGGGGAAATTTGCCATCAGCATTATACTTATCTGCCAATGCATTATTTTGTTTTTTAGCGTCGTCACTTAGTTGATTTTTTTTACTTCTCGGAAAGTCAGCATTCACGAGCACCAACGAACTATCTGCCATTTTTAAAAAACTTTCGTTATCAAAAATTTCTTTTCGCATGCGGATACAAGGGCCACACCAGTCAGATCCTGAAAAGTTTAATAAAATAAGTTCATGCTTGTCCTTCGCGATTTGTTTAGCGGTATCAAAATCCGGTTGCCCTCGAGTAAAGGACATTGCCACGAAACAAGAAATAATAAAGAGGAGTTTTTTCACTTTTGGCGTTTTATGTGCAGTATGCAATTTGAATGCTTAAGTCTTAATTTAATTGTAAAGGATTGAATTATTGCAATAGTTTAACGGACAGGGAGGATGTATAGAAACAACCATAAAGGAAGTTTTATTTTCTGATTGATGGAAATCGGCGATACAGCAGGGTTTGCGGTGAATTGCTTTTGATATTGCAGGTTACGTCTGGAAAACCGTGCTGGGACATGAAAAAGAGTAACGAAATGACACAGGTGAGAGGCCTGCGCAAGAAAAACAAGCTTGTCAATTTATTCTTCTAAAACCTATAAATTAAATTAGTTCATCCAAATATTCTCCGTTCTTAAAAATATTTTGTTCAATTTTTGCTTCAGGTTTAAGTCTATTCCCTCAACGTTTATCAAATAAAAATGATGAGGTCGTTAATAAAGTTCCCGAATACCACCACATTATATGTTGACTTTTTTCCACATCGCAGTAGCATAATAACTCTTCTATATGTTTTTTATTTGAGATTTTTATTTGCAAGGCACAAGGATTATTATAAAAGATCGCGGTACATCATTTGTATGCCAAGGGTATTATTAATTTAAATTTAAATATATGTTTTATCATGTAAAAGAATTACAATTTAATGCGAGGGTTTCAAAACCTGATCCGCAATTTGCCACTCTCCTGTTAGAGCAGTTCGGTGGCGCAAACGGAGAGTTGGCGGCTGCTTTGCGATACTTTGCCCAGGCCTTTGGCGCGAAGAAACCGTATCCGGATAAATACGATTTACTTATGGATATTGCAACTGAAGAATTTAGCCATCTTGAGATCGTAGGGGCAACTATCCAGATGTTGCTCACCGGTATCAATGGCGATCTTAAAAACGCCGCAGAACGATCTGAAATTATGCAATTGCTTAATGGCAAGGCAGCAAAGGAAAACGTGATTCACACCGCAATGGTTGCACCACAGTTTCTTGTATGCAGCGCCGGTGGCCCGGCCTATACCAACTCACAAGGTGTTCCGTGGACGGCAGCCTATATCAATGGCGATGCACAGGGCGACCTTACGTCAGATCTTCGTTCCAATGTTGGCGCGGAGACCCGTGCGAAAATGATGTATGAATACCTTCTCCAGTTTACAGATGACCCTTATGTGAAAGAGACCCTTCGCTTTTTAATGACAAGAGAAGTAGCACACTTCCAAATGTTTGAAGCCGCCCTGGAAACAATTCAACCTAATTTCCCGCCGGGCATTTTGCAAAGCGATCCACGCTATAGTAATTTATATTTCAATTTCTCGAGCGGGAATGATTATTCAGGGCCATGGAATGAAGGGAAGACAACGCGGTTTGATGAAACAATTCAATACATTGATGATCCCATACAACATGTGCTCGATACAAATGCTTTGCTGGATCAAAAAGCAGAAGGCACAGATCGCACAGAAGAATCTGTAAGGCAGAAGAACCAGGAACTAAGCGAAGAGAGAAGCGAGGAGGTAAAATCAGCGGCACCAATGGGAGAGCAACAGTGGAACGATAGCGATTATGCTGAAGAGGAAATGGCTGGAGCAAGTGGCAGTGATGCAAAGGCAAAAAGTGATGCATCATCAAAAAGTAAAAATAATGGTAGTGCAAGGCAAGGCCAGGGAAAAAAATAACAATCAACAAGCAGTGCAAAGCGGGGATCGTATAGAAATAGTTTTCTATACTGATCCGCTTTGTTGCTGGAGTTGGGCTATGCAGCCTCAGTGGCGACGCATACAATATGAATACCGGGATATTATTTCTACCAGGTATTGTATGGGCGGGCTTATTTCTGATTGGAATAATTTTAACGACTCAGTTAACTCTATTTCAAGGCCTATACAAATGGGGTCGGTGTGGGCCCAAGCCCACCATATATCGGGAATGCCTGTGTATGACCGTATATGGATGAGTGATCCGCCTGCAACATCTTACACTGCATGTGTAGCCGTGAAATGTGCAGGCCTTCAGTCAAAAAATGCAGAGGAAAAATTTCTGAGAAAGTGTCGGGAAGAACTTATGATAAACGGTATTAATGTGGCTAAGCAATCTTCTTTATTTTATATTGCCGAAAAACTCGCCACGGAATTAGATAGCTTTAGTGCGGATAGTTTTAAAAAGGATTATGTCTCAGGTGCAGGTACGGAAGCATTTAAAAGTGATTTGAAAGAAGTACGCTATAAAAATATTAATCGCTTTCCCTCATCCCTATTCAAAGACAAATCTGGTAAAGCAATTTTGCTTACGGGCTATAAACCGTATGAAAACCTGAGAAATATCTTTGATGAATTTTTGATTCCATCCCCTGAAACTCCTATCGAAACAGAAAAGTATAAAAATTATTTTGGAAACTTAGTTGAAAGAGAACTTGCCGAAGCAAGTAAGGTTTACCCTTAATTATTAACTTATTATGATAAAGTGAGTGTAATTTCAAATGCTTAAGAATCATGCCGGATTCTAACAGATTAAGATGAAGCACTAACGCATCAGGAGCAAGAAACAAACACCACGGGCTTAGATTAATTAGAACGAAGCTGTTTTCAT
>JBBPZF010000668.1:0-2226 GCA_038199105.1 Chitinophagales bacterium
GATCATTTTTTTCGTAGTCAAAATATTCGCCAAACCATAGCCGATTGAGATAAGGGAAATGCTCCATGTACAAATTTGCGCTGTTGTTGAAGCCATCACTTTTATTGTATTGATTGGCGGAATGCAAATCAATAATTCCTGGATGTTCATCTCTGGTAAGCACACGCTTTATTCTCTTCATGGTTGTTCTGTCAAAAGCAACATCATCAAGGTAAATACCATCAATGCCCACATTTTGTGTGAGCCAGTTCATGCCTTCAACATAGTAGTTGTGCCAGCGGTTCTGGCCACTATTTATAATTGCCGCATCTTTTAATCCAGGAACAAACCATGCGGCTATATAATCACTGTCAAGATGTTCCTGCAGCCAGCTAAAGCCGCCACCTTTCCCAGGTGAATAGATTTCATGATTCAAACTTCTTAATGCAAAAGTTTCATAAGCGTGATTAGACAGCTCGCGGATGGTATTGTAAATTTTTACTTTCAAACCTGCAGCATGTGCTGAATCAATATATGCCTTCATTAATTTCCACGCGATGAAAGGATAATTGATGTAAGGATTGATAGCTGTAGCATGATGAATATTTACAACAGTGGCACCAGTAGCCTTGATGGTATCAATAGGTTTGTAAGCATGATAAAAACGCGTAGCCCATTGAAAATCTGTGTTGATAGTATGAAAAGGAGTAATGAGTAAAGTGAAATTATAATACAAGGTGTCACCCTTTTTCATGCTCCTTGCTCCACTGTAATTATTAATAACAACTGTCGAATTGTTCTTCGTAATGTCAACGCCGCCTTTGCCATCATTGCCCCATGATGCAGGCAACCGCAATGGCTTTAAGAGATAAAAATTAGTATTTAACGGACGCACATATTTTTCATCGCGAAGAGAAAATTGAAGCCCTGCATTTACACTTCCTATCCATGCCCCGTCCTGGTTCTTGTGTGAAACGTCCCATTTCCATTTAAAATTTTCAGGACGGTAACCACCTTTTTGCCCGAGCCCCATCATATATTTTGATGATGACCCATTCACCGGTATTAGCAAACGAATATCCTTCAGGTCAATATCCTTCGTGGCAAACAATTTTATTTGATAAGAAACAAATCCATCGAACTCGAGCGATGCATCAACATTCATGGTTAATGACGGTGACGTGGACGTAACCCGCCACTTTACGGTTCCAGGAGTTTTACTAACCATTTGCAAAGGGCTGCTTTCCCATTTTACCAAACCCTGCTGATCTTCCGCAATTAACTGAAATGGTTTTGCAATAATATCATTTGCTTTACTGCTTGTTGAAGTCATTGCAGAAGTGAAAAAAGTTTGAATTTGTTTTGGCAGGCCATCAGCATTGATAATAAGCTTTCTTCCCAGCATGCTAATAGTATTTCCTTTTACCACAAGCGGTATATATGGCGCTATTACGGTGTTTTCCTGTGCCATGGTTGAATTCAACCATCCAAGCCGCGTCATTTTCCAGGGTTCATTCACGCCATTGTTCTTTGCCACAGTGTTACTAACGGTAAGGGTTAGCCCAATTTCTTTAGAAGAACCGTTTGCTTCAATAATTACTCTTCCTGAATAAGTTCCAGCGTCTGTATTTTCAGGAACATCAATGCCGCACCAAAGAGCCTGCACTTTATTTCGTTCTACGTTTACAGTTTTAATAAACGGTTTGCCATCATAACCATTTCCATTTGTGTTGATACAAAAAATATCTTTTAAAGAAATAATTTTTCCGGAAGGAGACGTTAGATTGCTAAAAACAATTTTGACATCCTGCAGATCTTGCAGCGCATACAGGCCTAATTGAAAGGCAAAATTTTCTCCCTTCTCTGCTTCACCGGTAAAACTATTCTTCGGGCCACTTTCAATCCAGCGTTGTGGCAAATCAGAAAACATTCTTACAGAATGAAGCCGGTCTTCAGGAAAAACTAAAAAAGGTTCAGAAGTATTTTTTTGAATTAAAGAATCTGTTTCAGTCTTCGTAGCTATTACTTCCATTGGATAAAAGGTATTGAACGAGTCAATGGACTGAATTTCTTTTACGGTTGCCAAAGGAATGTTTTTAGTATTTGCTACCGAAGCAAGCCATTCTTCAGAAGCAGTATTTTCAGGATTTAGATATACACCTTTTGGATAGTTGGACCGCCCTTCATTTTTGTAAGGCATATAATAAACATAATATTCGCCTTTGCCTGAAACCGGTTCAAAATATA
>JBBPZF010000669.1:0-2678 GCA_038199105.1 Chitinophagales bacterium
TAAGTTCTTTAGAAATTTATCTTCTTTTAATTACCAGGGCGATGCTGCTTTTTACATATGGCTGAAGAGAATTATGATCAATGAATGCCTTATGTTTTTACGAAAAAAAAATGTTTTCAATATGGTAACAGATGCCGCGGCTGAAGAAATTTCATTGCAGGAAGAAATACTTGACAATTTATCCGCAGCCGAAATTTTTAATTTGATTGTTCAATTACCAGTTGGTTACCGCACTGTTTTTAATTTGCATGTAATTGAAGGAATGCCACATGGAGAAATAGCGGCATTGTTGGGCATTGCAGAAGGAACTTCTAAATCGCAATTGAGCAAAGCAAAAATATTATTACAAAAAATATTATTACAAAACGATATAGAATATGTCAAACGAAAATCCCAATAACGATTTTCATTGGAAAGGTAAACTGGAAGGCCTGGAAAGTTTGCCCGGTGAAACATTCAATAAGGAAGCAGCATGGAACAGGCTTCATGAACGCATGCAGGAAAAAAATAGTAATAAGAAAGCTATATGGTATTGGGCTGCTGCAGCATGTTTGGTAATTGCTTTATTCACATCATGGTTCCTTTCAATGAAAGATGAACCTGCTTTAGTGAAAAATAATTCAGTAAAGGAAAAAGGTCAACCAGCGATATCGCAGGATGTAATAACAAATTTGAAAGATTCAATTGTTTCTATTGATGCAACATCTGTTAAAAGAAAAATTGATGCAAATTCAATTGAGAACAATAATAAAATACTTGCACCTGTTAGTAATAAAATACCGATGGCTGAAAATATGGCACTAAAAAAAGATAAAGAAGAATTTATTACACCTGAAATCAACGATAATTCTACTGTACCGATAGATGCTCAAATGAATATTATTGCAGTGATTCCTGCGAAGAAAAAATTAAGAGTCGTTCATATAAATGAATTGGGCGATCCCATGGAAGAAGCTCCGGCAGTAGCCCACAAAACAGACATCCATTCTTTTCAAATGAAATTTGGCAACGAGGAAGTTTTTGTGAATCCTTCCATTGCTTCAAATAAAACGGAGTTCGTTATTTTGAAAACGAAAAATTCTCCAAACTAAAATAAAATGAAAAAAGTAATTATTGTTTTGATGCTTTTCGTAAGCATCGCGCCCGCGCTTTTTGCACAATCAAGCGGTGATCCCGACAAAGCATTTGAGATTCCGCCAGATGTTATTCTCAACCGGAGGTTTTATATTAATCTTGATAAAGGCAACAAGCTTGAAATAGAACTCACCGACATGACGGACATCGAAAAGATTGTGAACATTGATTCGTTGCTGAATGTATTTATCGCTGACATTACTCCTTTGAAAGATTCACTTGCAGATCCACTAACTGCAAAACGTATAGATTACGTTATTGATGCGCAGGGAAGAAAGAAAATAAGGCTGCAGCAATTTCAACCGAAGGGTAATACTTACCTGCTGACCAATGGAGATCTTGCTTCATTAAAAACCAGGCAGGATACTATTAATATCATCGGCATTATTACCAACCCAGCAAAGCCTGTACAAAAAATCAGCCTTACGCATCCACGCTATTATCATATTATTTTCTATCTGAATAATATTGGTGAACTGACTGGCTATATGAATGGAATACTTACCCAAAAAATTACAACAATCAAAAATGATGTAAACACAAAATGGCCGCTGATACTTGGTGGAAGCTCACATTATCTTAAAGAAGACAAAACAATTTCCGCAGATAAGCCAAAAGGATTTACCCCGGAAACAACCGGCGATTATGTTACCGGCATGATAACCGTGAATGTTCAGAATTATAAAAATTATTTTGTTCCTTCATTTAGCCTTGGTATGAGGTTAACTTTGGCCAATCGCGACAGGACTTTTAAATGGGAACCCGGATTATATTGGGAGCCTCATTTTTTATTTGCAAAAGATGCCCAGGGTAAACTAAAAACCTACAGGAATGATTTTCTCACACTCACCTACGGGCAAGGCGGCGTAACAGATCACGATCCGCGAAAAGATTTTTCATTCAGCGCAGTATTTTCATTAGGATATCTTATATATCGTGAAGGAGATTTTATGGATAAAAACACTTTCCGTTTCGGAGCCGGAAAGCTCAAACTATTAAAAACCACTATCGAACCATCTATTTACTTTAATAATTTTTTTAAAGGAGTAACGCCGGGTATCAGGATAAGCCAGGCGTTTTAGAAATTTCTTTAATAAAATTGATTTTTATGGCAAAACAATTTTTGATTTTTGTACCTGATGAATTATGTATATTTTTCGACATCAATAAAATTTGATGTAGGACCGCCGCAGTTGTTTATGCGATAAATGATTCATTATTCAGATGAACTACCCGAAGTGAATTATTCTGACTACATCAGTGAAAAATTGCAGCAGGATTATACTTACTTGTCCAACACTTTTTCAGAGGTGAAAGGCATTACGATACAGCACTTCATTATTATGCATAAAATTGAAAAGGTAAAAGAATTGCTGTTAGTTGGTAATGCTGAGTGATATACTTCCAACCGGTTTTGAAATAGGTGTTATTGCCGGGCAGGTTCAACCGGGAGATACAATTGCCATTGTTGGTGCCGGACCGATTGGTATGGCGGCTTTGCTGACTGCGCAATTTTATTCTCCTGCAAAAATTTATATGATTGA
>JBBPZF010000670.1:0-8594 GCA_038199105.1 Chitinophagales bacterium
AAATATTGCGCACGCTACCTTATCACATGCTTTTATTGAGTACAGGGAAAAAGAAAAATTAAGTGATAGTACGGGTGTTATAAAATTCACGGAAAGCACCTTGCGTCTCAGTAATATTACCAATGTGCCCGCAGCTATTAAGAATAACAACTCGCTGAAAATATCTTTTGAATCTAAGGTGCTGGGGACTATTCCTATAAATGGAAGTTTTATATTTTCACTTAATGATTCAGCCGGAAAATTTACGGCGACAGGCAACATACCTGCTTTCGACGCGCACCTTCTTAACACAGTTTCGGTGCCGATGGCATTGATGCGCATAAATACAGGTAATATAGATGGCATTGAATTCGACTTCAAGGGTGATAACTATGGCGCCGGCGGAAATATGGTGATGAAATACAACGACCTGAAAGTTGATGTGCTCAAGCGTGATAAAGACACCAAAGAAGTAAAGAAAAAAGGGCTGAAAAGTTTCCTGGCGAACTTTATCGTGAAAAATGATAACCCCCGCAACGGCGACCTGAGAAAGGTAGAACCGCACTATGACCGCGATGTGCGCAAATCATTTTTCAACCTGGTATGGAAAACAATTTTTACTGGTATGAAAAAAACGGTGGGAATACCGGGAGGCGGGTAATAAAAGCCGTGGCCTGTAGAAAATGCTCTCAGGTAATTTTTGAATTATAAAAAAGCCGCCTCAATTATCTTGGGGCGGCTTCTTTATATGACGTCTTATAATATTGAAATAAGGATGTATTTGTGAATTATCCTATTTTCGGCAGGAAATATAAATTCCTCATAGAAAATACGCTCAGCTAATTATGACTTGCATAACTAAAAGAAACTTACAAACTAATATGTAAGTCAGGCATTTTCTGCTACATGCTTTACACCATTCTTATATTCTCCAAGAATAACCACCTTTTTAAATCGTGAATATTGTTTAGCCGCTATTTCCATTGCCTCTTCTGTATCACTTCTTAATTTTAATCCCTTGCCTTCCGCAGAATTATAAATTTCAATATAAAATCCATCTCTAAGCGTAATTGCTCTTTCTCTTGGTCTTCCTGTTCTCATGTTATCTTTTTTAATTGTGTTTCTTTGATAAAAAAAATTTATTTAAGGTATTTGTATTTAATTCCGGCAATTTAGTTTTTCTAATTACCGGAATCTATAATTACAAGATAGTTGTCTTTTTGTTTAAAAAATGAAGAATAAATTTATTCAACTGAGCTTAACAACTTATTCACAAATTCTATTCAATACCCAATATAAGCCTAAATTAAAATATTGCCTAATATAAATTTTAGTAGCGATACATTTCAGGCTTATAGGGGCCTTCTTTCGGGATACCCAGGTACTTACTTTGCTCAGTTGTTAGTTCTTCCAGCACTACGCTAATTTTTTTCAGGTGAAGCCTTGCAACTTTTTCATCAAGGTGCTTTGGAAGTACATAGACCTTATTTTCATAATTGTCTACATGTAACCATAGTTCTAATTGTGCAAGTACCTGGTTAGTGAATGAATTACTCATTACAAAACTTGGGTGGCCGGTTGCACAACCTAAATTGACAAGGCGACCTTCTGCTAACACGATGATGTCTTTGCCATCCAATGTGTATTTATCAACCTGTGGCTTTATAGTATCTTTTGTTTTACCATAATTATCATTCAACCAGGCTATATCTATCTCAATATCAAAGTGGCCAATATTACAAACGATGGCTTTATCTTTCATCGCAAGAAAATGTTCTTTCTTTATCAAATCGCGGCAGCCCGAAGCAGTAACAATTATATCAGCTTCTTTTACTGCGTCAATCATCTTTTTTACTTCATAGCCATCCATTGCAGCCTGTAATGCACATATAGGATCTATTTCTGTAACAATCACTCTTGCACCTGCTCCGCGTAAGCTTGCAGCAGATCCCTTACCTACATCACCGTATCCACCAACAACTGCAACTTTGCCCGCCATCATTATATCAGTTGCTCTTCTTATAGCATCTACCAGGCTCTCTTTACAACCATATTTATTATCAAATTTAGACTTGGTAACAGAATCATTTATGTTGATTGCAGGAATGGGCAAAGTGCCTTTTTCCATTCTCTCATATAAACGATGAACACCTGTTGTAGTCTCTTCTGATAAACCTCTCACGTGTTGAATTAGCTCTGGGTATTGATCAAATACCATATTTGTAAGATCGCCGCCGTCATCAAGAATCATATTCAAAGGACGATCCTCACTACCAAAAAATAAAGTTTGCTCTATGCACCAATCGCTTTCTGCCTGCGTCTGGCCTTTCCAGGCAAAAACACCTATCCCTTCGGCGGCTATTGCAGCAGCAGCCTGGTCTTGCGTTGAAAATATATTACAAGAACTCCATTTTACTTCCGCGCCTAATTCTATTAATGTTTCAATAAGAACTGCAGTTTGAATAGTCATGTGAAGACATCCGGCTATGCGAGCCCCTTTAAGAGGTTTCTTATTTCCAAATTCTTCTCTTAAGGCCATAAGACCCGGCATTTCAGCTTCTGCAAGTTTTATTTCTTTGCGTCCCCACTCGGCGAGGCTCATATCTTTAACCTTGTTTTTAAGGCTGAAGTCAATTTGGTTTTTTGTTGTTGTTGACATGTATTAAATTTTTAGAGAGCAAATTTACTTAACATCAGGATAAAATTCTACCACTGGCTATAAGTTTAGAACAAAAGCCCTAAATTAGGACATTTAAAAGAATAAATAACTAAAACGGTATGTCAAAAAGCATCAAAAAAGAAGAGACAGGAACTCTATCTTCCTCCCTGGATGAGAAAGACCTTGCTATACTGAAGCTGCTTCAGGTAAACGCAAGGATAACCATCAAAGAGATAGCGGCGATGGTGCACTTGAGTACAACGCCTGTACATGAACGAATAAAGCGAATGGAAGATTCGGGAGTGATAAAGCAGTATGCGACGTTGGTGAATCACGCGAAGGTGAATAAGGGATTGATTGTAATCTGTTACGTTTCGCTAAAGCAACACAGTAAAAATGCGGGCGTAAAATTTATTAAATCTATTCATGATTTAAATGAAGTGATTGAATGTTACAGTATTTCCGGTGAATTTGATTTTATGCTGAAGGTGGCGTGCGAAGACATGAATACCTATTATGATTTTCATGTAAATAAGCTAAGCCAACTTGAAAATATGGGACATGTACAAAGCATTTTTGTGATGGGCGTGATAAAACAAACGCACCAGTTGGTGTATTGAGCCGGTATGAGGTATCAGGTATTAGCATGAGGAATACCGGATTTGCACAGATAGTGCAGCTATTGACTATTGACTATTGACCATTGAATAATTGCCCAATTAACTGCCGATCATTTTTAAAAATTCTTCCTTTTTCCTCCGTGAAATTTCTATCACTGTACCATCTTGTAACATCACCTGGCCGCCGTTTTTGCGAATATACTTTTTTATGTAGTTCAGGTTGATAAGATGAGAATTGTGAATACGAAGAAAATTATAGGGTAACAACATTTCCTCAAAATCTTTTAAAATTTTTGAGACCATAATAGTTTTGTCCTCCGGTAAATAGATCTTGCTGTAATTAGATTTCGATTCAATATGCAGGATATTTTTTATAGGAACGAATTCAATTCCTTCTGAAGTGGAGATAGCGATTTTATCTTCCTGGCTCCTGTTATCGCTTAGAGATTTTTTTAGTATATCTATTTTTTCTTTTGTTTGAGTGCCCTTGGATTTAGCAAGGCGTTCAACTGCCTGCTGAAGTTCTTCTATTCCAATCGGTTTCACCAAATAATCAAATGCGCTGATGCGAATGGCATCAATGGAGTAATGATTATAAGCTGTGGTGAAAATAATATCAAAATCATATTCTCCTAACTCTTCTAACAACCTGAAGCCGCTCATTCTTGGCATTTCGATATCAAGAAAAACCACCTCCGGCTGATGCTGCCTGATTAACAATATGCCTTCTTCTGGCTTTTGCGTTATTGCAACAATATTTACATCAGGGCAAAATTCCTGCAATTTTTTTTCAAGATTTTGCAGGCTGTTAAATTCATCGTCTATAAGAATAGCTTTAATTTTTTCCATATTAACTGGCTTTAATTTTTACTTCAACCCTCGTACCGGCAGGCTCGTTATCGGATGCGTAGAGATCAGTAAATTTTACATAACCGTTTGTATGTTGTGCATGGTTGAAAAGCATGATTCTATCTTCTGTAATTTTAAGTCCCACGCTCTTATGATGCCGCTTGTTCATCTTATTATATTTTTCTGACTGGCGCCTTCCTATTCCATTGTCTTCAATGGTGTATTTTATATATCCATCTTCCAGCACAGCGGAAACAGTAAGTTTGAGATTCGCTTTGTCGCTGTGGCCAATGCCGTGCACGATTGCATTCTCCACATACGGCTGTATTAAAAGTGATGGCACATTGTAATATCCATTCAGCAACTCTGTATCTGCATTTTGTTCGTAAGAAAATTTATTGTTGAACCTCATTTGTTCCAGTTCAATGTACAATTTTAATGCCTCCATATCCATACCAACAGTGGTGATTTCATCGCGGCTACTTTCTAATATTTTCCTTACAAGAAGTGCGAATTTATGCAGGTAATCACTTGCCTTCCGCTTTTCATTTTGCATCATAAAATTTTCAATGCTATTCAGGCTATTGAATATAAAATGCGGATTCATCTGTGCACGAAGTGACTGTATTTGCGATTCAGCAATTTTTTGTTTAAAAACGACTTCTTCTCTTTTTTTCCTCGATTGAAAAGATTTGTTTACAAAAAAGGCAATGACGATGGTAAGTATTAGAAGAATTAAAGCGGCGATCAACAACGCGTTTTTAAAAACGATCTGCCGGGATTGTAATTGAGAAAGTTCATGAAGATGGCTGTTTTCAATTTCCTTTTTCTTTAATAACCATTCAGACTCGTTAATTATGATATTTCGCCGGTTGTTCTCAGAAAATAAAGAATCAAATGCCTTGCGGTAAACGCGGTAATACGCCAAAGATGAATCTTTGTTGCCTAGTTCATCATAAACTGAAGCTAATTGCTCGGCAGCTTTGGATATTCCCTGGTAGTAGCTTGTTCGCTTCGCGATACTCAATGCGCTGTCAAGTAAAACAACTTTTTTTTCAGGGGACAAACTTTTAAGATAAACAGCCTCAGCAATATATACCTGGTACTCGTTTCGCACATCATTTTCTAAAGCGGCTTGCGCCATAGCTTTTTTGAAATAAAAAACTGCTGAATCAGTATGGTGATTTATCGCCTGTAATTTTCCAAAGCCAACATAATATTGCGAAAGAATATAGCTTTCATCTGCTTGTAGAGCAAAAGGCATCCCCTTTAATAAATTTTCCTTAGCGCTGCCGTACAGTTCCTGGTCAAGGTCGCATTCGTGCAACAGCTCATAATTAATTGCTACTCCTCTCCAGGCTTTTAATTTTTTATTTATATCTATTGCCTGCATGGTGTATTGCCGGCATTTATCAATGTCTTTTAAGGTTCTAAAATTATCACCGGCATTATTGAGCGACACCGCTTTTAGCCTTAATGCACCACAGGCTTCCGCATAGTCTATTGCTTTGAAAAAAGCGCCGTTACTGGCATCAAAATTCCCGGAACTGTAAAGTAAAATTCCGAGGTTTATTTGAGCAAGTGATTTTCCAAATGTAAAATTGAGGCTGTCACTTAACACGGAAACCCTTTCATAATATTGAAAAGATTGTTTTACATCTTTTTCACTAAGACGATAACTAATCCTGTGTAATGTCTGAATATACTGTGAGTCAATTGTGGGATTTTTTTTTATCCAGTCCTTTAGGCTATCTACAAATTTACCTTGCGCAAACGCGTTGCTTACAAAGCAAAGTAATAAACAAAAAAATATGATTTGCTTTTTCATAAACAAATAAATAAACAACAAATTTATTGGCCGGAAATGTTTTTATGAGTAACGGATTATGAAAATTATTTTACCAATATACGTTGTTATCACCTAGATAAAAATGTATAGATATTGATATTTAGTAGATGGAAGAGCAGGCAAGATAAATGGAGAGAAACGGTTACAATTCTAATTTCATAATATAGTCATTCATGTAATAGCCATGCCCTATATCAATATCAGTCTCTTTCATGACTTTAAACCCGAGCTTTTCGTAAAAAGTTTTCGCTTTGTTATAACGATTTACATTAAGGTCCACTGAGTTTGCGCCTGCAGTGCGTATGGACTCTATTACTTTGTTTAATATAAACTTACCCGTACCGCTTCCTTGCTGCTGCGGCAATACGTAGATTTTATGCAAATGATAGGAGTCGCTATTTTCATTTGCTGAATAAGATGCAAACCCAACGGGATTGCCATCGTCAAAAGCGAGAATAAAAGTATGTTTCAGAAGAGCAAATTGGTGCTGTAACGAATTGAGAGAATAGATTTGATCCAACATGTAGGCAAGCTGACCGGGAGCTAGAATATCGCTGTAAGCTGAAGGCCAGATTTCATGTGCTAATTTTTGAATTAATGAAAGGTCTTCAAAACCGGCATTTCTTATGGACAGCATTCCTATTGTATAGTTATTTTTAGGTCAGGTGCGAAAAATCTTCTTCCTGCTTTATCCTTTACAACAATGTCAAAAAAATATAATTCTTCACCCGTTTGAAAACCATTTTGTATGTTATCAATCCATATTTTCGGAAGAGGGCTCTTTTTAAACAATTCCGAAATTGTTGTGAATGCTACCTGCTTACGACCCGTTTCTTCATCCTCAATTACTCCTTTTCTTTTGTATAAAAAATGATAGGAATCAATTGGATAATTATTTGTTTTTGCGTCTGTTATTTTAAGAGGCAACGTTACTAATTGATTGGCCTCATCCCTGGTAACTGATGCGCCATTAGTATTTACTCCGAGATACGCATTAACAACAGGGGGCTTGAATTTTTCAATTTTTGTTATCACGGGTTTTTTCATTGCGCTCTGTGCGTTACATAAAAAAGCAGCCATTATAAAAAGTAAAAAAAATGATGTTTGCTTGAAATAATTTTTCATAGTCCAGGTTTAAAAGGAATTCGAAGTGTGTAAATTAATTAATGATTAAAAGGCTTTGCTGTATAATATTAATCTTTTCCTCAGCATCCTTTTTTTTCTTTTTCTCCAACTCTATTACCTCCGGTTTCGCATTCTGTACAAATTTATCATTACTTAATTTTCTATCTACGGTATTTAAGAAATTCTTAAGATAATCCAGGTCCTTAAGCAACTTGTCTTTTTGTGCAACTACGTCAATTTCATTTTTTGTTTCAATGTGAATTTTTTCTTTCCCCACAACAGTAGTTATAACCGTATTTCCGGAAGGCTCATTGAATTTTATCTCTTCAATATTTACCTGCTTCGCCAAAATATCTTTTATAAAATCATAAGATAATTGATCCTGGCTTTCGATGTAAACGATAACGGTTTCTTTGGGCTTAATATTGTTTTTATTCCTCGTGTCCCGGATAGCGGTAATTAATTCCTTAAGCTTATTTCCTTTTTGCAGTACTGTAGTATCGTAAGCACTTGCCGGTTCAAATTGTTTTACCGTAAGATCATCTTCTCTTTCTTTCAAAAGGTGATAAATCTCTTCTGTAATGAAAGGCATGTAGGGATGAATTTAATGTAGATTATCGTCAAAAAAGGCTACCGCATTTTCAAATATTTCTTTCTGAATTGCTTGTCCGTAAACCGGCTTTATCCATTCCAAAAACCAACTACAATAGTCATCCCATATTAATGAATAAATAGTTTTCAAGGCTTCGCTCAACCTAAACTCTTTCATCAATCTATCCACTTCAGCTCTTACTTCATTCAGCCGGTTTTGAAACCATGTTATCGCAAATTGACTACCATCGTTCATTATTTGTCCTGAATCCGTTAGAGCTTTTTTCAGACCAATCAATTCCTGGCTCTCATCCTGAGCTTGTCGAAGGGGGCTGTCATCCTGAGCTTGTCTGTCATCCTGAGCTTGTCTGTCATCCTGAGCTTGTCTGTCATCCTGAGCTCGTCTGTCATCCTGAGCTCGTCTGTCATCCTGAGCTCGTCTGTCATCCTGAGCTTGTCGAAGGGCCCACATCTTTATTAATTTTAAGGCATTCCAAAGCTTATTATTAAAATGCTTCCCCTGCTCAAGGCTTCCTTCGTCAAACAATAAATCGTTGCCGGCAGGCGATGATATCATTATGCCGAAGCGAACAGCGTCTGCGCCGTATTCATGAATTAAATGTAAAAGGTCAGGACTGTTGCCAAGCTGCTTGCTCATTTTTCTGCCAAGTTTATCACGCACCATTCCTGTGAAATACACATCGCTAAAAGGTTTTTCATTCCTGTAATGCATGCCTGCCATAATCATTCTTGCCACCCAAAAAAATATGATGTCCTGCCCGGTAACCAATACCGATGCCGGATAATAGTAATCAATCTCTTTATTCCCAGGAGAAGTAATGCCATTAAAAACCTCCATTGGCCAAAGCCATGAGGAGAACCATGTATCAAGCACATCTTCATCACGGGTGAGCTTTGAGTT
>JBBPZF010000671.1:0-3173 GCA_038199105.1 Chitinophagales bacterium
AAAGCACCGCAACCGCAAGCAATGTCTGCTGCTAAAATATCTTGATGCGGTTTATCAATTTTATTTAATGAGTGCTCAACTATGAAATTCTTGATGTAGTTGGGAGTATAAACTGTTCCGTTAATTACTTTTTCTCCCATTGGAATTGCTAACTCAAATGCTTCAATCAAATCATCAAAACTGAATTTGAAACTCGCATAAACGAGATATTTGCTTAACGCGGAATCCTCCGAAATCAATAGTGATTTAATCAAAGTATTATTTTTTACTTTGATTGCATTTGATTTGATGAATACAGAAACAATAATTTTATTCAAAGAGATCTCATCTACTTTGAACTGGTTTATAATATATTTAAATTCCTTTTGCATTGTTTTAATTAATTAAGAATTTCAATTCTGTTTATATTTCTTCCTCTGTTTATGAAAAATGCTTTCTCTGCATCAGTCAATGAATAAAATTGATAACACAATTCGTCCAATAAATTCCATTGAGTTAAAAGCAATCCAGCAATCGTCCTTTTTTGAGAAGGAGAAGAAGTTATATATCTATTTTGTAAATCGTCAATGCGTTTTGCAACTCTTGCCAACTGCGCTTTAAGTTTTGCATTATCAGTGAAGTTTTGAAAAGGAAACGGAACAGGTTCAAGAAACTGTTTATTGAATTTGAAATATCCGTTTGTCTGTGGATTTGCAATTGACCTTGCTAATACCGAATAGATAGTTGAATTTATGATTGCTGATAAAGCATACAAAGTATTTTCATCTTTTTCGGGGGTGTCAATGAAAAACACATTAGCATTATCACAATAAGTTTTATCTGAAAATGTAAGTGAAGCAAAAGTGTCCAATGCAGTCATTGGAACTAATAATTTCGGATAAGTTGCTCCGTGATTTTGTACCCTTGTATAAAGATGCCATCTCTTTGCATCCTCCCATGTTTCAACATTTTGTTGAATCTTCTTTTTGTTCCTTGAAAGATAATCTGCTGCTAACGGAAATCTGTTTTTGAAATCAGAAAAAGAAATTTCTGTTACAGTTCCTTTGGTAAAATCAAAAGGAAAAATTACAAACACATCTGCGTTGTCGTTTCTGTATGAATAAAAATTCTCATTGCAGATAAGCGGTCTGCAAGCGGCTAACTCAATTTCAAAATCATCTTCAATGTGTGATTTGCCTCTGACAATTCCTTTCTTTACTGAAATTGGTCTTATGTGATACGCTTTGTCCCAAAGAACCTGAATACCAACTCTAACTTTTGCGTAATCGCCTAAATATCCAAATTGCGAAAGTTTTGTTTTGATTTCAATTAGTTCATTGTCGGCAAAACTCCATGGGCTTGCATTGACTGCGGTTGCAGGAAGAATTGAATATTGTTCGGGTGCAATATCAGGCGTTTGTGTTTCTCTTAATTGCGAAGCAAGTGTTTCAACATTGCCCTTGAAAAGTTTGAAGCTGAAATTTTCGGAAGAAGATTTGTCAAGCAACATCAAGGCGACATAAGTAATTCTGTCTTTGAAAACTGATGTTGTTTCAAAATCAATAACCGATGAAAGATAATTTGCTGTTGTAATTATCTCCCTGATTTTTTTACCGTATTCAGTTTTGAAAAATCTTTTCTGAACAATAAAACCAAGTCGTCCTGTCGGGTTCAATAAACCAATTGCTTTTTCAATAAAAGGAATTGCCAAATCAATTTTACCATTCTTTGAAGAAGGATATCTTTCCTTGATGTATTGGTGCATGTAAGGCAAATCCACATTGTAGTTTTTTACTTCTACATACGGTGGGTTTCCAATAACGAAATCAAAGCCGCCTTTATGTTCAAAAATTTCAGCAAAACCATATTCACCGTTCCAGTCAAAAATATTTGTCTTTAAAAGTTCGTCTTCGTTATCTTCAATAGAAGGGAAAATTTCTAAAATGTCTGTTTCAACTAAAGAGTTTCCGCAACGAATATTATTTCCAATTCCGTTTAAAATTCTGCTCCCGAAAATTCCAATTTCATTGTACGATTCAAGATATTCGGCAGCATCAACAATCTTTAAAGACAAAGACATCTTTGCAACTTCAACAGCTTCGGGGTCTATATCAACTCCGAAGATGCAATTGTCCATGATTGCCTTTTTGCCTAACAGGTTTACAATTACTTCTGTTTTTGTAATAACAAAATATTGTTTGAAGGCAGCATGATTAGAGGCAATAAATAAATCTCTGAAAACTTCTTCAATGTAATCGTAAGCCTCAATTGCAAATACACCGCTTCCGCAAGCAATGTCTAAAATCTTTTGAGAGAAAATATTTTCAATTCCTAAATCTTGAAGTTTGCTTTTCGGAATTGTTCGCCTGATAATTTCCTGAACAATATATTGAGGAGTGCTGACAGCACCTTTAGTCTTTAAATATTCACTTTTGATTTCGTCTTTTACTTCTCTACCATCAATCAAAAGTTTTTTAGAAAGGAATATTTCATAAATATCACTTAACAGTTTCGTTGGTATTACATCGAAACGATAGGGTGAGGGATAGTATAAATATTGAAGCAATGAATCAAAAACTTCATTAGAGATTTTGATCTCATGAATTTCATTTACCCGGTCAAATAAAGGACCATCATAATGTTCAAAGAATTCAAAATAGGATGAATTTTTGAAAGCATCCCAAAAACCTTTTTCACGGAACGAAAGCAACAAACCTTCTTCCTCAATCTTTCGTGCCTCACACACACGAACAAACAGAATACGATTGATAATGACTTGAACAATATAACTAAGGTTTGCAGAATTGTCTCGGATATATTTACGATTACTTTTAAAAATATCTTCCGCTAATGCCAAACGAAAATCAGATAACTGCTGAGCAAACTTTAAATCGGGAGTAATTTTCTCAATGTATTTGTTGTCTTTAAGTGAAGCTGAATAGATCTCATTGAGTTTGCCTTTGTAAATATTTTCCTTGAGTAGATGCGTTTCAAGAACATCATAGTTTGTAATGTAATCGTTAATGCTAAAATATAATCTTCCCAAGGCTGGGTCTTGCTCTTGTTGTGGTGTATATGTGCAATCGTAGATTGCAAGCTCTTCAAAGTTTGAAATGAAGGCACAAGGGGCTAAGATTGACCAACCATAAGATTTGATTTGAAATGCCGCTTCTAAATCCGTAAGAATTCTTACT
>JBBPZF010000672.1:0-3155 GCA_038199105.1 Chitinophagales bacterium
AACAGATGAAAACTTTTATAAATAATAATTAATGCTTGCAAAAAGAATTATTCCTTGCCTTGATATTAATAATGGGCGGACCGTTAAAGGAATAAATTTTGAAAACATTCGTGATGCCGGTGATCCGGTGGAACTCGCAATGTATTACTCTGAGCAAGGCGCAGATGAATTAGTATTCCTGGATATAACTGCCACTATCGAAAAGAGGAAAACTATGGTGGCACTTGTAAAAGATATTGCTGCTCATATAAATATTCCCTTCACGGTTGGCGGTGGTATATCATCGGTGGAAAATGCTTATGAATTATTGCGGAATGGCGCGGATAAAATCTCCGTAAATTCAGCGGCTTTTAAGTCGCCGGAAATCATCATGCAGATGGCAAAGGAATTTGGAAACCAGTGCGTGGTATTGGCGATTGATACAAAAAAAGAAGCTGACGAAAAATGGTACGTATACCTGAATGGTGGCCGGTTAAAAACGGATGCACTTACTTTTGATTGGGCCGGGCAGGCGATAGATCTTGGCGCTGGTGAAATTTTACTTACGTCCATGAACAATGATGGAACTAAAGGCGGGTTTGCCAATGATATTACCTCTTTATTGTCATCCAGCTTTCCTGTGCCAATTGTTGCTTCGGGTGGCGCAGGAACAATGGATCATTTCGCAGATGTGTTTTTAAAAGCCAATGCTGATGCAGCTTTAGCGGCAAGTGTTTTTCATTATAAAGAAATAGAAATCCCGGCGCTTAAAAGTTTTTTGCGTGAAAAAAATATCAATGTAAGATTATGAATACAGAAAATACAAACGACGAAATATTTAAAGCGGTTGATTTTACCAAAGGTCAGGATGGCCTGGTGCCTGCTATTATCCAGGACAATAACACGTCAAAAATTTTAATGTTGGGCTATATGAATGCCGACGCTTTGCAACAAACACTCGAGACAAAATTGGTAACTTTTTTTAGCCGTAGTAAACAAAGGCTTTGGGTAAAAGGAGAAACCAGCAATAACTTTTTGCATTTGGTTAATATCACCGCTGATTGTGATAACGATACCTTACTTATTAAGGCAAAACCTGATGGCCCGGTTTGCCATGCGGGCACGGATACCTGCTTTAATGAAGTTAACGCCGATGATAATTTTTTGGGCACGCTCGAAAGTATTATTGCAGACAGGAAAGAAAATAAAAGTGATAAATCTTATACCTCTTCCTTATTTTCCAAAGGAATAAATGCTATAGCACAAAAGGTAGGGGAGGAAGCGATTGAGTTAGTGATTGAATCGAAAGATGATAATGAAAACCTGTTTATAAATGAAGCTGCTGACTTGCTATTTCACTATTTAATCCTCTTGCAGGCAAAAGGAAAACAGTTGCCAGATGTTGTTGAAGTTTTAAGGCAAAGACATAAATGATGCAAATCTTATACGACGGTATCATAAAAAAATACCCGCAGTGAATGCGGGAATTTCTTTAGAATTGATTTATAAAGAGAAAAGAATCCTAATTAGCTGAATAATCCTCCTTTCTTGAAAGAGCGCACACCTTCGCCGATCTTGAATCCATTATTATATATTTCAATTTTATAATCTCCTGTCTGGAAATTACTGTTTTGAGACCACTCAACTGACACAGGTTCTTTTTGACCCTGTACGTAATTTATCTGTACTTTTTTAGTGAACGGCTTTTCAACTCCATCCCTTGTTACAAACGTGCCTGAACCCAATGCGTCAACAACAACGGGCCTTCCGTCGGGTGAAGTTATAGACACATATAAATCTTTGGGGCCGGACTGGGTAATCCTGTTTTCATCAATGTTAAAGGAAATTCTAAGCTTATCCACGCGTTTAGCCGTGGTCGTTACCTTTTCCTTACCATTATTTCTTTCCTTAATACCAATGATATTAAAGTTAGATGCATGAAGCGTAGAACCGACATCAATTACATCTTCCCTTTGCTTTATAACCTGGCTGGCGGAGTCATAATTCTTTTTTTGAACATCCCGGTCAAGAGACACAACTCTTTTCTCCATGGCCAACTGCGTATTCTGATTTTTAAGGGATTCAATTTCTGCGGTATAAGTTTCAATATTCCCTTTTAATTGGGAAATTAATCTGCGTGCTTCAGCAAGTTCTGCCTGGGTGGCATTCTTGTTATTCAAAATAGATTGCACTCTTGACTTCAGGCCTTCAATATCTTTATCTTTTGTGCGCATAAGGCTATCGGCCTTTGAGTTGGAAGTCTTAAGCATGTCAAGCCGTAAGGCTGCATCATTTAATTCCCGCTGTAGTTCATTCTTGGACGAATCGCTTTCAACGATCTGGGAAGTAAGTTCCTGTTTATCCTGCCTGCTCTTGTTTTTGTCCCATATTATGTAACCCCAGGTACCCAATAAAATAATAACGAGAATAGCTGTTAGAATATTCCTGTTATTATTGTTGGTGACCACCACAGGTTTTTGTTCTGGAACATCACTGTTGGGGAAATTTTCGTAACTCATGTTGTAAGATTTTTTTTTGATTAGAATATATTCGCACTAAAATTTCCAAAACCATGCCAAACCATTTTTCCAAGAATTGTGGATATGTTTTTTACCAAATCTATAGCATCCTTTTATCTTTATCTTTGAAGCAAATGAGCGCCTTATCAATTCTTTCTGAATGGAAAAAAAACTCTTATAAGCCCGTGTACTGGCTGGAAGGGGAAGAAGAATTTTATATAGATGAGGTAATGGAATATGCGGAAAAGAAAATTTTATCATCTTCGGAAGCTGAATTTAATTTATCTGTTTTTTATGGCAAAGATGCGAACTGGGTAGATATTATAAATTCTTGCCGGCGTTATCCAATGTTTGCCGATAAGCAGGTTGTGCTGCTGAAAGAAGCCCAGCAAATGAAAGATATTGATAAGCTGGACGGGTATATTGAGAAGCCATTAGCCTCAACAATATTAATTGTTTCCTACAAAGGCAAAACGCTCGATGGCCGTGGCAGGCTCTCAAAAATAATTAAGAAGCACGGAGAAATATTTTTATCAAAAAAGATTTATGATAACCAGCTTCCTGCCTGGACTAACGGTTACCTGCAATCGAAGGGATTTGAAATTGCTCCAAAAGCATTGATGCTTCTTGTAGACCATGTGGGTAACGATCTCAGCA
>JBBPZF010000673.1:0-6220 GCA_038199105.1 Chitinophagales bacterium
AAACATTTTATCAAATATTCAAAGACAACATTTTTGGTTTAGACATAAGTGGAAGCAGTATCAAGCGAACAGAAATTCTTCTTTCAATTTTAGCTTTAGCAAATGGTGAGGACAGAAAAGAGTTCGAATTTAATCTTCATTGTGCCAATGCACTTTCGTTTAATTGGTTAAAAGAGGATAAAATAAAAGCAAATAATGGTTTGGATTTAATTGTAGGAAATCCGCCTTATGTAAGAGCGAAGAACATTGACAAAGCATCAAAAACACTTTTATCAAATTGGGCTGTAACCAAATCAGGCAATCCCGATTTATATATTCCATTTTTTGAAATTGGCTTGAAGCTGCTTAATGAAAACGGAGTCATGGGCTATATTACTGTAAACTCCTTTTACAAAAGTGTAAACGCAAGAGAGTTGAGGAAATATTTGCAAAGAAAGAAATTAGATTTAAGTATTATTGATTTCGGACATGAAAAAATATTTGATGGTAAATCTGCATACACTTGCATTTGCATCATTTCAAAAAATCCCTCCTCATCAATTGCATTTAAAAAGGAAAACAGTAAAACGCTTGGTAATAATGGTGTGAAACTGTTCAGTCATATCCCATATGCAGATCTGAACTCTCACAGAGGCTGGCTGCTCAACGACAAAAGAATAATTGAAAACATTAAGCGAATAGAAGCAGCGGGTAAATCTTTGGGAGACTCTTATAAAATAAAAAATGGAATTGCAACACTTAGCAACGATACTTATATTTTTAAACCCGTTAGCGAAACGGAAAACTATTTTGCGCTTTCAAAAAACGGAAAGAAATATGAAATTGAAAAAGGAATTTGCCGAGACATCATCAAACCCAACATTCTGAAATACGAACATGAGATTGAATCAGTAAAGGAAAAACTGATTTATCCATACACCAATGGAATTAATCCCTTGACATTGATGAAAGAAAAACATTTGAAAGAAAACTTTCCCAAAGCATACAAATACCTTTCAGACAACAAAGGAGATTTACAAAAGAGAGATAAAGGAAATGGTGATTACGGTGCGTGGTATGCGTTTGGCAGAACACAAGCATTGTGCGATTCAGGTTTCAAATTACTTTTCCCATACATGGCAAAAACTCCGCACTTCGTTTTCACCGAGCAAAAAGATTTGCTTCTTTATTGTGGCTATGCAGTATTTAATGAATCACAACAGGAATTAAAAATTCTGAAACGCATTTTAGAATCCCAAGTGTTTGAATATTACATGGCAAATACCAGCAAGCCATATTCAGCAGGTTATTTTTCCTATGCAAAAAACTATGTAAAGAATTTCGGCATTTGCAAATTAAATGACGATGAAAAATCCTTTCTATCAAATGGAGCAACTCAAAAAGAAGTGAATGAATTTTTGATTAATAAGTATGAGTTGAGCTTGTGATTACTCTTCCAAAATATTTCATAATCTGAAATGAATGAATCTCTCTCCCATCAAATTCAAATCTTCAAATCTGTTTTCAAAGGCAGAGAAGATGTGTTTGCAATTCGTTGGGAGAAGGCGAATAAGAGTGGCTATATGCCTGCCTACTATTATGACCCGTATATGTATCGGGCACACAAAATGAAAGGCGGAACTTTTCAGAATTACAACGACAAGAGATATTTAAAACTTACTGACCAAGAAATTGCCAAGCACTTAAACGGAGAGCAACTCATTGGAGTTTATCCTATATTGACTGATAACACTTCTTGGTTTCTTGCGGCAGATTTTGATAAAGAAAACTGGATTGAAGAATGTAGAAAGTTTATCTCGGCTTGCAACGCTCTAAATATTCCAACATATTTAGAACGTTCCCGTTCGGGCAACGGCGGGCATATTTGGATTTTCTTTGAGCAACCTTACCCTGCAATCAGAAGCAGAAAGATTTTCTTAAATATCCTTGAACAGTCGGGAGCATTCTCTTTGTTTGATAAGAGTTCCAGCTTTGACCGATTGTTTCCTAATCAGGATTTTCTCTCAGGAAAGGGTTTCGGAAATCTGATTGCACTTCCGCTATTCAAAAAAACTTTTGAGCAAGGCAATAGTTGTTTTATTGATGAAGCCAAATTGCAACCGATTCCCGACCAATGGCAGTTTCTGCAAAGCATAAAAAGAATTTCAATTACAGAACTTGATAAGTTGTATAAAGAAGTTTCTAATTCTACTGTTTCAACCTTACACAAAACAATCAAAGGAAAATTAACCATAGCGTTGGACAATGTTGTGAAAATAAGCCGTGATGGAATGACTGCTCCATTGATAGATTTTCTAAAAGAAGAATTGAATTTTACTAACTCTGAATTTATCATCAAAAAGAAAATCGGCAGAAGTACATTTGGAACTGAACGATATTTCAAGTTTGTAGAGGAAACAGAAAACGAAATAATAGTTCCAAGAGGTTTTATTGGAAAGTTAATCAGGTTTTGTAGAGAAAATAAAATTGAGCATGACTTTATTGATGAAAGAAAAAAGCAAAATGCAATTTCATTTTCGTTTAATGCTCAATTGCGGGAACATCAACAAACCGTTATTGAAAGTGTTTCTAAAAAAGATTTAGGAGTAATTGTAGCTCCGCCAGGTTCTGGTAAAACAATTGTGGCTTTAAAAATTATTTCCGAAAAACAGCAACCTGCTTTAATCATTGTTCATCGCAAACAGTTGGTTGAACAATGGATTGAAAGAATTGAAACCTTTCTTGGGATTCCAAAAATTGAAATCGGAAAAATCGGGCAAGGGAAAAATAAAGTTGGAAAGAAAGTTACCATAGCAACAATTCAGAGCTTATCAAAAGAACTTGATAAAGCAGAAAGCAAAAAGCTTTTAACTTCATTCGGAATAATCATTGTTGATGAATGTCATCACATTCCTGCTGAAACATATAGAAATACAATTACAAAACTTAAAACATTTTACTTGTATGGATTGACTGCAACACCATTCAGAAAATACAATGACGGCAAACTAATATTTACAAACTTAGGCGAAGTGATAGCTGAAATAAAATCAAATGAAATCAGCAGATTCAAACAAGCAAAAATCATTGTCAGAAATACAGACCTTGATGTTCCATTTAATTCAAAGACAGATAAGTTTGAAACACTTTCTAAAATATTAGTTCATGATACTGCGAGAAATAAACTCATACTTGAAGATGTAAAAACTGAATTAGATAAAGGGAAGAAAGTTGTCATTATCACCGAACGCAAGGAACATATTGATTCGCTTTTCCAGTATCTTAAACAATCCTACGAAACAATAGCACTTAATGGAGAAGATTCTGAAAGCAATAGAAATTCTAAATGGAAAATTCTAAAAGAAGGAAATTATCAAGCATTAATTACAACAGGACAATTCTTTGGTGAAGGAACGGATTTGCAAAATGCCAATTGTTTGTTTCTTGTTTATCCATTCTCATTTGAAGGAAAATTAATTCAATACATCGGCAGAGTTCAGCGTTCAGAAGTAACACCAACAATTTATGATTATCGGGATTACAAGATTGACTATCTCAACAAACTCTTTCTAAAGCGAAATACTTATTACAGAAAGATTTACAAGCAAGCTACTTTGTTTGATGAGCCAACTGAAGAAATTCCAGTTTCAAAGGACATAATCAAGATTGAGCAGAAAATAAAAATTCCCATTGAAGAACTTGAATTTCGCTATGGAAGTGTTGCTTAAAAATTTAATGTGCCGTAAACAAAAACGGAACTGGAATTTGAAATAGAAAACCTTGAAGTAAGACCCGAGTTTGAAGTGCTGAAGCCGTATTTCTCAAAAGCTCTCAAATCAAAAAATGTAAAAGTTGACATTTATGCAGAGTTTGAAAATGGAAAACTAATTTCGCAATTAGCAACTTCTGATGACATTGAAAAAATAAATCATGAAGTGATTGAAGGAGTAAAGTTTAAGTTTATAACTAAGAATATTTTTAGCCCTTCATCTCAAACGCTAAAGGAAAACCTCTTAAAAATAAACGAAATTCAACAAGGTAATCAGGCACTTTACAAAGACGGGCAGGAACTGTTAGAAGATATTTTAAAGAATAAAAATTTCAAACATTCTCACCAGCTACGGTATTTGGCGAAACGACATGAAGGGCAATTTTTGAAAATAAGGTTTGTACTAAGCCCATTCTCTTTTGTGTTTCTTTTAGCCGGAGAACAACAGTTTCACATCATATTAGAAACCCTCGATACCGAAGAAGCAACTTATCTCTGGCACACAGACAGAAACAAACAAAGCCTTATCAGTAAAGTAAAGGAAATTGACCAGCAGCTAAATATTATCCGTGCCAAAGGCAGACAGGCTTTTATAGACACAGATCCTAATAATTTTTCAAGGGTACTACATGACTACTCAGATGAGATGAAAGGGTTTATCATTTGGAAAGATTTATTGGAAGAACAAATCGCTTGATCTACGCATCAACGCAAGCAAATTTGCAAGGCGTACAAAACCGACACACAAAAGCTAACATCCAAATTAATGCTCTGCCATTATCACTCCATTATCTTTTACATAGTCGTCCCAATGAAGTAACATCTCCTTGTATATCTGCGGATTTTGTTTAGATAGATCATGTGATTCAGTCGGATCTTTTTCCATATCGAACATTGCAAATTCACCATTGCCGAAAGGAGATTCTATTTTTGTTATTTTCCAATTTCCCTGCCTGATAGCGCATCTTCCAAAGAGTTCCCATCCCATAACATAATCATCGTTATGAACGTAGCTTTTTTTCTTACTTAAAAAAGGAAGTAATGATGTTCCTTTATAAGGAGTTATTTTTTGCCCTTTGTATATTGAAGGATGCGTGGTGCCAGCCAGGTCAAGGAACGTCGGCGCCAAATCCATGATGGTGCCGAAAGTTGTAATGATACCCTTGCCCTCCTTTTGAAAAGGCATTTTTAAAATCATCGGGGTATGAATACCTCCTTCTGCACTATAACCTTTATAGAAACTATTGACAGCACTTGATGCATGCGCCCATTGCGGCCCGTAAGCGATAAAAGAATTTGCAGTTCCCATGTAGGCGTAAGGGTTATGTTTGTCTGGTGTTTCATTAAATTCAAATGCATCAGGGCCGTTATCAGATAAAAAAACAAATAAAGTATTATCGTATTCGCCAATCTCTTTTAGATATTGAATGAGCCTGCCAATGTTATAATCAAGGTTATCAATCATGCCGGCATAAATTTCCATTTTCCTGGCTTCGATCCTTTGCTCTTCTTTACCGAGAGATTTCCATTCAGGCAAAGGGTCATGTGTTATATAATACAAGCTTCCTTTCACAGCAGGAAGCTCTGGCAGGCTTACGTTTGCCGCAACAATACCCTTTTCCTGTAAACGGCGAAAACGCAAACACCTCAAGCTATCATAGCCTATATCATATCGGCCGTGATATTTTTCAATATATTTTGACGGAGCCTGCAAAGGCCAATGAGGAGCTGTATAAGCGGCATACAAAAAGAAAGGCTTTTTGTCTCCATGATCTTCTTTGATAAAACTGATCATTTTATCTGTATAAAAATCGGTTGAAAATTGCCCTTCAGGATATTTGGTGAAATGGCCGTCTTCCCAAAAAGGAGTTGTATGAACATCCGGATTGAAATTATTTGCACACGCATCAAGCAGGGAATATGCCCGTTCAAAACCTTTCACAGTGGGAGCCTGATCTGCTGTCATACCTAAATGCCACTTCCCTGAAATGTAGGTATGATAGCCTGCATCTTTCAATAGTTGTGAAACAGAAACCACTTTATTATTCAGATATCCTTCATAGCCAGGCTTTCCAATTTGTTCGCGAAAGTATTGCACATGTTCAGCCATATTTCCTAACCCCGCAATATGGTTATCCGTTCCCGTTAGTAACATGGCCCTTGATGGTGAGCAGGTAGCTGCTGTATAAAAATTGGTGAATATTTGACCATGATTTGCAAGCGCATCAATATTGGGTGTAGAAATTTCACTTCCAAAACATCCAAGGTCTGAGTAGCCAAGATCATCCGCTAAAATCAATACAATATTTGGCCTTCTCTCCGGCACTTGAGTAATAGTTTGTTTTTGTTTATTCCATGAAAAAAACAAACATGAGAGAATGATCAGACCCAGGCTACTGATTTTCATAAATCACCGATTTAAGTTTACTTTTGAATCAACATCATCTAAAGGTAATTAATAGCTAGTTGCAT
>JBBPZF010000674.1:0-2173 GCA_038199105.1 Chitinophagales bacterium
GATCCTGAAAACGCCAGCGACTCTGGGATTGACGGAAACATTTATCCACGGCCAAGAATTTATTCACTTGGTGTGAATTTAGATTTTTAAATAAAAAAATATGTTTGAAATGAAATATAGTACTATAAAAAAATTGGTGATCACCTGCACCGTTTTTGCTGTCGCATCTTCGTGCGCTAAAAAGCTGGATATATATCCGACAAATGACCTGACACCTGCGACTACTTATTCTACTGCTGCCGGGTATAAAAGTGTATTGGCAAAGGTTTACGGTGGACTGGCAACGACGGGTAATGTAGGCCCGGCGGGTGCTTCAGATATACAAGGGCTTGATGAAGGTTCACAGTCTCCTTTTATCCGCGGCTTTTTCAATGCAGAAGAATTGCCTACTGATGAAGCAATCGTTTCGTGGGATGACCAGACGATTAAAGATTTTCACGGCCTTCGCTGGACAAGTTCAGATCCTTTTTTACTGGGATTATATTCAAGGCTTGTTTACAACATCACTATCGGAAACGAATACCTGAGAGAAGCTGCAGACGATAAGCTTGCATCACATGGTATAAGCGGTGCTGATGCCGATGCAATAAAGCAAACACGCGGTGAAGTAAGATTTTTACGTGCGTTCAATTACTGGGCGATGATGGATTTGTTTGGTAAATCAACTTTTATAACGGAAGATGACAAACCAGGCACCTCCTTGCCAAAACAAATTGACAGGGCGGGTTTATTTAAATACATAGAAGGGGAATTAATAGCAATAGACGGTGAACTTGCACCTGCTAAAACAATCGAGTATGGTCGTGTGGACCAGGCTGCTGCCTGGGCCTTGCTTGCCCGCATGTATTTGAATGCTGAAGTATATATTGGTACTCCAAAATATACAGAAGCCATTACTTATGCTAAAAAGGTAATTGATGCAGGATATGTATTGAAGCCTGATTATAAGAAGCTATTTATGGCAGATAATGACAAGCAAAAAGATGAATTCATTTTTGCCATAAACTGCGATGGATTGCGCACCCAGTCTTATGGCAATACTTCTTTCCTTGCGCACGCTCCTTCGGGGGATGATCATGCAGACTATGGTGTTGCTTCAGGGTGGTATGGTTATAGAACAACAAAAGCATTTGCAGATTTGTTTGCAGATAAAACGGGCAGTACAGATCAAAGGGCGTTGTTTACTAATTTAAGTAATCCAATAATTAATAATGTTGGTGACTATGCACAGGGCATTCATGTAAAAAAATTCGTAAATATCCGGTCAGATGGTGGCCCGGTGAGTGATGTACAAGGGAATTTTGCTGACATTGATTTTCCTGTGTTTCGTTTACCAGAAATGTACCTGATATATGCTGAAGCATTTTTACGCAATGGAAGTGGTGCTGACGCAACAACAGCATTAGATTATTTAAACCAGATCCGTTACAGGGCTTTTGGTGAGGGCTACGGTCCGGGAAATGTGGGCAAGCTAAACTCGTCAGACCTCACTTTGCAAACAGTGTTAGATGAAAGAGGACGCGAGTTGTATTGGGAAGGCCATCGCCGTACTGATCTTATTCGGTACAATCTGCTCACCACAAGCACTTATTTATGGCCTTGGAAGGGTGGGGTAGCCTCTGGAACGGGAGTTGATTCAAAATATAATATTTTCCCGGTTCCGTCAACTGTACTTAGTGCAAATCCTAACCTCGATCAAAACCCGGGTTTCTAATTTAGAATAGAATTAATCAAGTTAAAATATGCTTTATATGAAAAAATCTCTAAAATGGATGCTCATACCAGTTTTGTTGGTATTCGCAATTTCATCGTGCAAAAAAGATGAGCATAAAATATTTTTTGAGGGTGGCACTGCACCTACTTTATCTTCTTCGGTCACAGACACTATCCCTTTGACTTTTGCAAATAAAGATAAAGAGGCGCTTAACTTAACATGGACGAATCCTGACTATAAGTTTACCACCGGTGTTAGTTCGCACAGCGTGTCCTATCAAATAGAGATTGACACTGTTGGTGCAAATTTTAGCAATCCTCAAAAGCAAACTGTATCCGTAAGCAGCGATCAAAGCAAATCTTTTACCCAGTCTGTTTTTAATGATTATTTACTTAACCAATTAGTGTTAACGCCAGGTGTCCCGCATAACATAGAAATAAGGGTAAACTCTTTTTTAGA
>JBBPZF010000675.1:0-2348 GCA_038199105.1 Chitinophagales bacterium
TCAACCATTTGGAATTGTTAAGTATTCTAACGTTCCCGGCTAAACGCACACTATCTATATACCTTGGTGTAACAGGAAGATCCGTTTCATCAATAGCGATGTTTTGCTTTGATCTTCTTGCTATTGCTTTTGCTGATAAAAATTGAGTAGGATTGGCTTTTGTAAAAGGAGTACCTGCTTTGTCTTTAAACCTTATAACATATTTATTAAACTGGGCGGTGGCAGATGCTGAAAAGAAAATTATGGCACTTAAAATAAAAATGTATCGGTGCTTAATTAAAATATTACCTGGTTTGCCGGAACAATTCATCTTATCAATTATGGTCAATGATAGATAATTTAACTCCGAACCCTTTATAGGCTTTGTTTACACCCTGGTATTCCCAATGTAAAAACTCTTTGTATATCAATCCAATTCCTTGTGCATATTTTTCAATCGCATAAGTTTTTTCACCATATTGTGTACCTGGAAGTGCCGGATCTTCACCTAAAAATTCATCTCTTTCAGCCACCTTAATTGTGCTGTCGTAAGTATTAGAATTAATGGTGAGAGGAACATTCACACTATCATAAACATAATCCCAGTCTGATGTAAAGTCACTGCCAAAATCATATGTATCATAAGCCATTGGCGTTAGATAAGAATTTCCTTTCCATGTAAAATCTTGTTTTATTGGTAGCTCAAGCTTTAAAAAGCGGAGATTATTTTCTATTAGCTCAACCGAATTTTCTGTTGGCACGACCATGAAAGTATTCGACGGAACCCACGCCTTTGAAGAATCTTTTCTTAGATACCGCTGAACACGATAAGCGGGGCGCCCAATGTTATCTGTTATCTGCGCTTCTACCCGGTCCTGTGCCTGGTAGTGGATGACACTTGCCGCCTTGCCGAAATTTATATAATATACGGTTGAATCCATATCATACGTAATGTATTTACCCACTTCGAGTGGATAATAGTCAGCTAAAGCAGCACTGCTGAAACTATCATTTTCTTTCTTGCAGGAAAAAAATATAAGTGCAACAAAAACGAAACCCGCGATATATTTAACCATAAAAGAATATTAAGATTGTATTTAGAGATCGTTTAAAAGAGTATCACCACGATTAAAATGCTGCGTGACCCTTCATTTCATTAATTTCTTTGAATAACACCACCACCAATTACATCGTCGGCTTCATAGAAGACAGCACTTTGTCCCGGAGCAATACCTTTTACTTCGTTATAGAAACGGACATTTATACCATTTTCGTATTTGAGCAAACTAGAAAGAGCGCCTTTATCTTTATACCTGATTTTTGTAACCGCTTCCATGCCTTCCGGAATATCATCGTATTTCATAGAGTTTATTCCAGCCACCTTCATATCGTTTTTATTAAGGTCTTCTTCATCACCAAGCACGATAGTATTTGTCTCAGGAATAATTTCAGTTACATAGGCCGGTTTCCCTAAAGCAATATCAAGCCCTTTGCGTTGCCCCACTGTATAAAACGGATAACCTTTGTGCGGTCCAAGAATATTTCCTTTTGTATCTACAAAGTATCCACCAAAAACTTTTTCTTCCAGTCCTGGGATCCTTCTTTTTAGAAAACCTCTGTAATCATTGTCAGGCACGAAACAGATTTCGTAGCTCTCGCTTTTTTTAGCAAGTTCAGGATAGCCAAAATCGTGCGCCATCTGCCTTATTTCAGTTTTGCGATAAGTGCCTAAAGGCAATATGGTACGCCTCAATAAATCCTGCTTCAAGCCCCACAGCGCATAGCTTTGATCTTTGGTTTCATCTATGCCCTTTCTTAAAAAGAAACGATCATTCGTATGCTGATGCACCTGAGCATAATGGCCCGTCGCAATAAAATCGCAATTCAATGCATCGGCTCTTTTAAGCAAAGCTCTCCACTTAATGTGAGTGTTGCACATCACGCATGGGTTTGGCGTACGGCCGGCAATGTATTCTTCTACAAAATTGTCAATTACAAAATCGCCAAACTCTTCTCTTATATCTAATATAAAATGTGGAAAGCCATGCTGCACGGCCGCTGCACGGGCGTCATTAAAACTATCCAGGTTGCAACATCCGGTTTCTTTATTATTATTTCCAACGCTGGTTGCATAGTCCCATGTTTTCATAGTAATCCCAACTACCTCATATCCTTCATGATGAAGCATTAGTGCGGCAACGGTGCTATCAATACCGCCGCTCATTGCCATTAAAACTTTTCCTTTTTTACTCATGATTTTTTATAGACCTGCAAAGATAAGAAGTTTACCACGGCGCCTATATATAAGAAGAGAAGTTTTAGTATTCCTCGTTATAAAAAGAGCAAACAATAACCGCTTTAAAAAAGAA
>JBBPZF010000676.1:0-4147 GCA_038199105.1 Chitinophagales bacterium
CAGGAAGCTCAGCCCAGGCGGCTTCATCATACGTTTTTATGGTAGGATTATGTTCTGTAAGGCCAAGCTTGAAACGTATATAAGCATTTATATGGCTGTCCGCTATATGATGTATTAATTGCTTAATCGTCCATCCATCAGGCCGGTAGGGCGTTTCAAGCTGGTGCTCGTCCAGGTTTTGAATAGCATATTCCAGCTTCGCCGGTAACATTTTTATATCATTCAATAATTCTTCCTTTGTATTTTCATCATAAGGGCTATTGAAATATTGATCTTCATTGGCCTTACCAATTGGGTATCTTAAATCCGGCAGATCATTCTCCATAAACTTTATTTATTTACAATCTCTAACAATTCAATTTCAAATATTAATGCAGCACCACCAGGTATTGCGCCACCTGCGCCACGGTCACCATACGCAAGGTCAGACGGAATGTAAAGTTTCCATTTGCTGCCGACTGGCATTAGTTGTAAAGCCTGAACCCAGCCTTGTATCACACCGGTAACCGGAATGGTAATAGGCTCTCCTCTTTTATAAGAATTATCAAATTCCGTCCCATCAATTAGGGTCCCTGCATAATTGGCTTTCACCGTATCAGTGGCTTTTGGAATCGGGCCATCGCCTTTTGTTATGATCTCATATTGCAGGCCGCCTGGCAGTGTAGTAATGCCGGGACGCTTTTTATTTTCTTCGAGGAATTTCATCCCTGCTTCTTTTTCCCCGTTGCTTTTTTGTGACATATAATCTTGTAGTTTAGTTTGTATGGTCATGTTACATTGTTCTGGTGTCATCAACGGTGCTTTGTTACTATACACATCATCATAAGCATTTTTCACCATTGCCGAATTTATTTTTGCTGCACCCTGTGCTTTGTAATAAGAAGCAGTTTGCACGCCCACAGCATAACTAAGGCTGTCTATTGAAGAGAGTACTGCGGGTGGAACAGGCTTTTTCACTGATTGCACTTTAGGAGCCGGCTTTTTTACTTGCCCATAAGAAAGAGAAAACAAAAGAGGTAAAATAAATAGTGTTCGTTTCATAAGATTTGTTTAAATAAAATTTTGCGCAAATATATTTCAATCTTCCCTAAAATCTTTCCCTGTTAGATTTATAAAAACATCTTCAAGATTAGCGGCTTTTGTAACTTTTGGCCTTTCAAAGCCAGAGGCAACCAGGTCGTCAATTAACTTATCCGGCGTTTGTAAAGCAATAATCCTGCCTTCATCCATGATGGCGACACGCTCACACAATTGCTCAGCTTCGTCCATGTAATGTGTTGTAAGAATAACGGTTGTGCCTTTATCCCGGATTTTTTTTATAAGATCCCACAAGTTGCGCCGGGCCTGCGGGTCAAGCCCGGTAGTTGGCTCGTCTAAAAAGATAATTTTAGGTTCGTTGATCAATGTAGTGGCAATTGAAAAGCGTTGTTTCTGGCCGCCACTCATTTCTTTGTATTTATTTTTTGCCTTTTCTTTAAGATTTACCATCTCCAATAACGCATACGGATCAGTGCGGGTATTGTACAAACCACAAAACATATCAATAAGCTCAAGCAGGTTCAGGCCGGGATAATATCCAGACGTCTGCAATTGAACGCCGATGATTTTTTTTATTTTGTCTGGCTCACTATCCAGGTCCAGGCCGTTAACGATTACCTTGCCCGATGTCTTATCACGCAGGGTTTCTATTATTTCAAGTGTGGTTGATTTGCCCGCCCCATTTGGGCCAAGCAAGCCAAATATTTCACCTTCGTAAACATCGAAGGAGATACCTTTTACGGCTTCAAATTTTCCATAATTTTTTACCAGGTCTTTTACTGATATAATTTTATTATCCATTGAATTATTAAATTTTATTTAAGCAAAAAAGCGCACAATCACAACCAAAAAACACCATTTACCATGACCTAATTGACCAATGACTTATTGACCAATGACTTATTAACTATTTAACCAATCAACCAACAAACCTATACCCTCCCCGTACACTCTTCAAGCTCCTCCATCATCCTGGCACTGCCTATAAAAAAAGGCGAACGCTCATGTAGTTCCGTTGGTTGTTTTTCAAGTATGCGTACATTTCCATCCGTTGCCTTTCCTCCGGCTACTTCTATTATGTAAGCAAGCGGGTTACATTCATAAAGCAGGCGAAGTTTGCCATTTGGCTTCAATTCCGTTGCAGGATACATAAATATTCCACCCTTGATAAGATTGCGGTGTACGTCGGACACCATACTTCCGATGTAGCGCTGCGTATATGGGCCGCCGTTATCTTTTGTTTTATTCTGGCAAATGTCAATGTATTTCTTTACAGCATCGCTATACATAAAAAAATTCCCATGATTTACTGAATACATTTTCCCTGTTTCCGGGCACTTAATATTTGGATGGCTTAAGCAAAATTCACCTATAGATTGATCGAGGGTAAAACCATTCACACCTCTTTTAGTCGCATAAACAAAAATGGTAGAAGATCCATAAATGATATACCCGGCAGCCACTTGTCTCATCCCCGCCTGCAGGAAATCTTCAATGGTGACTGCACTACCGGTCTCAGTCACGCGGCGATATACACTAAAGATCGTCCCAATGGATACATTTACATCTATGTTTGTACTGCCATCAAGTGGATCAAACATGCAGACATACTTTGAGTTCCTGCTTATTTCATTGTCAAAAACCACCATGTCATCCAACTCTTCGCTGGCTATGCCTGCACAGCTAATGCCATGCTGTAACACACCCATGAATTGATCGTTTGCAAATTCATCCAACTTTTTAACTTCCTCGCCTTGTATGTTTACATCGCCGGTGCTGCCTAAAATATCCACGAGCCCGGCTTTGTTCACTTCTACATTTACACGTTTAGCCGCAAGGCCCACATCTCTTAAAAGCCCCGCCAGTTCACCCGTTGCTTTCGGGAAAGCCCGCATCTCTTTTAATGTAAATTCATCCAGAGTAAGAACGTTCCTGTTTACCATTATGAAGTGATCTTTAAAACTTTTTTAGAAGAAAACAAAAGTAGGGCAATTAATTAATTTGAATAAAATGCCTGCAGATGTTGACCTGCACGATTCAAAGAAGTTCATTATCAAAACAGAGTTAGCAAGAAATATCAATTATGTTTTGATAATTGATTTTCTTTGCTGGCTACAAAATTTTTTTAGAAATGAAGGTGTTCAAATTTGGCGGCGCAAGCATTAACAGTATAGAGCGCATACAAAATCTTGCCGGGATTTTAAGGAGTTATGAAAATGAAAAAATACTTATAGTTATTTCTGCTATGGGTAAAGTGACGAATGCACTGGAAAAAGTTGCAGAAGCTTTTTTTGACGGAAGAAAAGAAGATGCATTACAACTTTTTGAAAAAATAAAACAGAATCATCTCACAACATTAAAATATACGATTACGCAACAATGGGAAAAAGCAACAGAGGATTTACTCAATATTTTCACGGAAGTAGAGTGGCTGCTGCATGATAAGCCAGTAAAAGATTTCAATTATTATTATGACCAAATAGTGTGTACAGGCGAATTGCTTTCAACAACCATTTTGTCCTATTATTTGAATGAAGAAAAAATTGCCAACAAATGGATTGATGTGAGAGATGTACTGCGGACGGATGATGCTTTCAGGGAAGCTATTGTTGACTGGGACGTAACCGAAAAGCAGGTTGAGGAAAAAATAATGCCTTTATTCAACAGAAATAATTTTATCATCACGCAAGGGTTTATCGGCAGTACAGATGAAAATGAAAGCACAACGCTTGGGCGGGAAGGAAGCGATTATACCGCTGCCGTTTTTGCGAACATTCTTAATGCGGAAAGCGTAACGATATGGAAAGATGTGGAAGGCGTAATGAATGCCGATCCAAAAGAATTGAAAGACGCTGTGGTGATGCAAAATCTCAGCTACAAAGAAGTAATTGAAATGGCCTATTACGGAGCACAGGTAATTCATCCCAAAACCATTAAGCCACTGCAAAATAAAAAAATTGACCTGCTTGTAAAATGTTTTTTAGATCCGCAGCTACCCGGCACCGTTATATCGGGTAGAAACGCAAATGATTTACCTCCCGTAATTGTTTATAAGCGCAACCAGGTATTGATTTCTTTACAAACAAAAGATTTTTCTTTTGTAGAAGGC
>JBBPZF010000677.1:0-6587 GCA_038199105.1 Chitinophagales bacterium
AAAGGCTGAAACGCCCAATGCGCAGGCAGTACGGTGGCAAATGGATATCTATGATGGGTATTCCTCCACTTACCTTTTTGTTCATGCCATTGATGATGATCACAGCTTTTATCCATCGCAGGCAGGCAGCAAGAAGAAGGAGAAAAATTAGTAAGGATACTAATGAAAAGTGGGCAGGAAGCTGGTTTTAAATAGCACTAATAAAACATAATCGTAAAAAGCCTGCGGAGATTTATCAGCGGGCTTTTTTTTGTGGGTTTCACGGCACATCGGGTAGGTGTCAGGCCACTTAAAACATTCTTTAGTTATAAAGTCTCTTTTAAGTGGCCAGACACCTTGGAAATGTTTGCCACCCGTTAGGCCAGTGTCGTGTGGCTTTTTTTAATTTTTAAACAATCATCATGAAAAATAAAATTATCCTAGTAACCGGCGCGACTTCAGGCATTGGAAAGGTTACTGCGACAGAGCTTGCAAAGACAGGCGCTCGCATCATCTTATTGGCAAGAAATAAAGAAAAAGCCCTACGAACAAAAGATGAAATAATTGCCGAAAGTAACAATGATAATATTGACATATTCATTGCTGATTTATCTTCTTTGCAGGAAGTAAGAAATGTGGCAGAGCAGATCAATTCAAAATATGAAAGGCTTGATGTGCTTATCAATAATGCCGGGCTCATTTTAACCAGTAAGAGAGAAGAGTCAGTGGATGGCAATGAACTTACCCTGGCGACGAATCATCTTGGCCCGTTTTTGCTAACGTCTTTACTTTTTGATTTGGTTAAAAAAAGTGAAGATGGAAGAATTATTAATCTATCTTCTGAAGCTTACAAAGTAGGAAAAGGGGACTTTGAAAACATTCAATTGACAACAGGTTATTCCGCAATGAGGGCTTATGGAAATTCAAAATTAGATAACCTTTTATTTAGCAAAGAACTTGATCGGAGAATTAAAAAACAAGGATTAAATATTTCTACAAACGCCCTGCATCCGGGTGTTGTGGCCACAGGGTTTGGCCAGCAATCTGATGGATTTTTCGGATTTATATTTAAGACTTTTCGCATGTTTTTTACAACGCCAGAAAAAGGCGCAGCTACTTCCATCTATCTCGCCACTTCAGCAGAAGGCGGGCGGGTAAGCGGCGAATATTTTAAGAATAAGAAGATTACAAAGACTAACGGCAAGTTGATAAACGAAACAAATCAAAAAAGGCTTTGGGAAATAAGCGAGTCATTGACCGGCGTAAAATTTTTATAAGTAGACAGATTAGGCCACGAATTGCACAAATTAGCACGAATTTTTTATTGCTTTTTTTATCAGATGACTACCATTCTATTTCTTGAATTGGCAACGGATCATGATGCTTAATTTCCGGAGATTATTTTTTCTCTTCCGTAATTCTCCATATCCTATCACTCGCATCGTCCGTTATCAGCATTGATCCATCACCTGTAAACACAACACCTACCGGCCTGCCATACACGCGGCTGTTATTTTCATTGGCAATAAACCCGGTTAAAAAATCCTGCATTGGCCCTGCGGGTTGTCCGTTTTTAAAAGGAACAAATACCACTTTGTATCCTGAAAGCTCGCTGCGGTTCCATGAGCCGTGTTGCGCAACAAACATTCCTCCTTTATATTTCGCATCAAAATAATTTTTATCGTTAAAAGCAAGCCCGAGAGAGGCGGTATGTGCACCCAAAGGCACATCAGGCACGGTAGCTTTTGCTACAAGGTCTGGCCTTTCACCCTTGCGCCGTGGGTCTTCATTTTGTCCAAAATAAGCATAAGGCCATCCATAAAACGCACCTTCCTTTACGCTCGTTGTATAATCAGGAACTAAATTATCTCCCAGGTCATCTCTTTCATTTACTGCGGTCCACAAAGTGTTAGTACCGGGCGCCCATCCCAGGCCAACGGGATTGCGAAGGCCGCTTGCATATATTTTTTCATCGCTTCCATCGGGATTTATTTCGAGTATATCAGCCCTGCGGTTTTCATTCTCCGGCCCATGTTCTCCAACATTACTTCCGGACCCAACTGTTACAAATATTTTCTTTCCATCGCGGCTCGCCAGCAGGTTTCTTGTCCAGTGGTTATTATAACCTCCTTCCGGAAGGTCAAGAATTTTTTTACCGGAACTTGTAATCTCTGTTTGCCCTGTTTGATAAGGGAAAACTAATACTTCATTGGTGTTGGCAACATAAAATTGATTGTTCAATATCAACATACCGAAAGGCCTGTTAAGCCCCGACATAAAAACTTTTTTTAATTCGGGTACACCATCATGATTCGCGTCGCGAAATAGAAGAATGCTATTCTTACTCTTACCTCTTTCCTTATCTCCTGTAGTTTTTGCAAAGCCATCACTTACGGTATTTGCTTCTGCAACAAGAATATCTCCGTTAGGCGCCACATACATCCACCTCGGGTTATCAAGCCCATCGGCAAACGTAGTGACCTTGAAGCCCGCCGGTGCCACGGGTGTCTTGCCTTCTGGCCAGCCCACAACTTTTGAATTATTTCTAACAGATGGGGTGGCATAAGGCGCAGGAAGATCCAAGTTGTTCACAGCAGTTTTTATAATTGTATCAGTATTACTAACGTTTGTGCTGTTTACACGGCTGGATTTACAGCCTACGATGATAAACGCGGAGACGAGAGAAAAATAAAATAATTTTTTCAGCATAATTAAATTTTTCATACTTCAACAAAACACATGCCTTCATTGTTCTCCCTCAGTTAACCAGCTAAACCAGCTGTTATCAAATTTATTGTTGAATATTTTCCACCTTTTATTTATTGCGCATTCGATGGCACACCTTTCATATTCATGAATAGAAAAACTTTTAAAGGTTCGTTTTTCTTTGCCCATCTTTGCACTTTCATTTATAATATCTATAGAAGAAATTTTTTTCTCCATATTGATTAAGTATGATTTCAAAAACACCCAGGCAACACCTCATTACTTCGAAGATTGATGATTTTTTTCTTGGCCTGAATAGCGCATTTCAGTTTATTATACGTTTTTTTAAAGAAGTGTTTAAACCGCCTTATGAGTTTAAAGAGATTGTAAAGCAATGTTATGAAGTAGGGTATAAATCGCTTTTCTTAATCACACTTACCGGTTTTATCACGGGGCTCGTTTTTACAAAACAGTCACGTCCATCATTGGCAGAGTTTGGCGCTGCCTCCTGGTTGCCTTCATTGGTTGCCATCGCCATTATAAGAGCGTTGGCGCCATTGGTAACTGCATTAATAGCCGCAGGAAAAGTCGGCTCCAACATTGGTGCAGAACTGGGTTCCATGAAAGTAACGGAGCAGATAGACGCGATGGAAGTTTCGGCGGTTAATCCGTTTAAATTTTTAGTTGTAAGCCGCGTGTTGGCTACTACACTTATGATTCCGCTGCTGATGTGCTACACCGGCGGTGTGGCTATGCTGGGAGCTTATATAAATGTGCATCAAAATGAAATGACTAGCTTTGTTTCATTCTTCCAGGCCGCATTCGAAAGGATTTCTTTTCTGGATATTATTTCTTCCGTAATAAAAAGTATTGCCTATGGATTTACCATAGGGATAGTTGGTTGTTACAAAGGATTCAATGCATCTAACGGAACAGAGGGTGTAGGAAAGGCCGCCAACGCTTCGGTGGTGCTTTCTATGTTCCTGATATTTATTGAGGAAATTCTTATTGTTCAAATTACCAACAGCATCAGGTAGCATGGAGATCACAAACGCAAATAACAACCACAATGAATTGGTGATTTCCATAAAAGATTTGTATAAATCATTTGGAACAAACCATGTGTTGCAAGGCGTTAATCTTGACGTGAGAAGGAAAGAAAATGTGGCGGTGCTTGGCAGGTCCGGTACGGGTAAGTCTGTTTTAATAAAAATTATTTGTGGCTTGTTAAAACAGGACAGCGGTATAGTAAATGTTTTGGGAAAAGAAGTTGATAAACTTAATAATAAAGAATTACAAGAGCTGCGGTTGCAGGTAGGTTTTTCTTTTCAAAACAGCGCCTTGTACGATAGCATGACGGTGCGGGAAAACCTTGCATTTCCGTTGGTGAGAAACGCAAAACATCTTTCAAAGCAAGATGTTACGAACGAAATAGAATCGGTACTGGAAGATGTAGGCTTATCACAAACGATAAACCAAATGCCTTCTGAGCTTTCCGGCGGGCAAAGAAAAAGAATAGGCATTGCCCGCACTTTAATTTTGCGGCCGCAAATAATGTTATACGATGAACCAACGTCCGGCCTTGACCCGATTACCAGTATTGAGATCAACAAACTGATTAACCATGTGCGGCATAAATTTAATACCACGTCTATCATAATTACGCACGATCTCACCTGTGCCAAAAGTACAGGGGATATAGTGGCGATGATGTACGAAGGAACGTTTATAAAGCAGGGTACATTTGAAGAAGTTTTCGCTTCCACCGATGAAAGAATACAAAATTTTTATAATTATAATTTTATAAATCAGTAATGAAAGTTTCCAGTAACCAACGATCAGTAATACTTGGGATATTTATTTTCCTTGGTGTTGCCATTTTAATATTAACCATACTTACGCTCGGTTCACAAAAGAAGGCTTTTGAAAAATCAATAACAGTCAAAGCATTTTTTGCCAATGTGAATGGGTTGCAAAAGGGAAATAACATTTGGTTCTCCGGGGTAAAAGTGGGAACTATAAAAAAGGTGACCCTGCGGGGCAACGGCAGGGTAGAGGTTGATATGAGTATAGAACAGCAATCAGTGCAATACATTCCCAAAGATGCCAAAGCAAAGTTAAGTTCGGATGGTTTAATAGGCAGTAAAATAATTGAAATTTATGGAGGCACCGCCGGCACGCCAAAGATAGAGTCAGGTGATGTACTGAATAATGATAAATTATTAAACACCGATGAAATGATGAATACGCTTTCAAAAAATAATGACAACCTGTTTTCCATCACTAATGACCTTAAGGTAATAAGCGCCCAGATTGCCAGCGGCAAAGGTTCCGTAGGGAAATTATTAAATGATGAAACCCTTTACGATCAGCTTAGCGCAACTACTTTGGTGTTGAAAAAAGCTGCTCAAAATCTTAACGGCCTCTCTGCTAACGTTACCGCATACACGTCGCACCTCAATGATAAAGGTACACTTGCCAATGACCTCGTAACTGATACCATAATATTCAGCAGGCTAAGGCAAACAATCTCGCAACTGCAGCAAGTGGCAAGCACATCTGACAGTGTGATGAACAATTTAAAAACAACCAGCGTAAGCCTTAACAAGGGCGTAGATAATTTGAATAGCTCTCTAAGCGATACTAAAACACCTGTGGGTTTGTTACTACACGATCAGCAGGCAGCAGCCAACATAAAAGTGACTCTGCAAAATTTACAATCGGGCACTAAAAAACTCAACGACGATCTTGAGGCAGTGCAGCATAATTTTCTCTTAAGGGGATTTTTTAAGAAGAAGGCAAAAGAAGAAGGCAAAGTTATTTTTGATACAACGTTGAGTAATTAAAATAAAACAAGAAAAAAGTTTTCAAAAATTCAGGTGTGAGGAAAAATAATTAATGCAACAAATTAAATTTTTTATAACGGGTAGTGTCTCACTCCTTCTTATTTTCACTGCCTTTACTTTATTTCTTCCCTCGAAAGTTACTGTATCTAAATCCATACGAATAGATGCGCCTGACTCAACGGTAATTGCTCAATTAAACAATTTTAAGAATTGGAAAAACTGGTTTCCTGCTTTCGGGGATAGTAATGTGCTTGTTACGATACCAAACCGAAATGGCCAGGCTGAGTTGCGCGATAATTACGGAAGGATTATGCTTTTCAAGATTCTTTCAGTTTCAAAGCATAAAGTGAATGTGGGACTTTATGTAAAAGAAAAAAGCACAACCACTTATCAATTCATATTGATGCCTGTTAGCACAGGAAGCACCGATATTACCTGGAATGTTATTTCTAATTTAGGGTGGTATCCGTGGAAAAAGCTACAAGGTGTTGTGTTAGATAAATTCACGGGTGAGCAATACATGTCAACATTGCAAAAGTTAAAAGCGGCGGCTGAAAATCACCCGGCCCCGGGCACTTCAGAATAGTTTTCGCTCAAAAAATTTTCTATCACTTCATATATTTTTTCCAGTTCTTTTTTCTTAATACAGTAAGGCGGCATCACGTAGATCGTATTTCCCATCGGGCGTAGATAAACACCTTTTTCCAGGCAAAATTTGGTAAACTCATTTGCAATATTGTGCAGGTATCCATCACTTTCATTTGTGTTCACTTCAAATGCCATAATGGTTCCCAGGTAGCGAATATTTTTTATGATATTTCTTTGTTCATAATTTTTCATCTTCTCTGCAAATTGCTTTTGCATAGAAACAATTATATCAATTTTTTCCCTGCAATTTTTTTTCAACAACAATTCAAGACTGGCAAGTGACGCCGTGCAAGCTAATGGATTAGCGGTAAAAGAATGGCCATGAAAAAAGGTTTTTGTTTTATCATCACTAACAAATGCATCGTATATTTTTTGCGTGCAGGCCGTTACTCCCAAAGCCATAGTGCC
>JBBPZF010000678.1:0-3113 GCA_038199105.1 Chitinophagales bacterium
ACGCAGCGAGAATATTGAGAGATGATTGGAATCCCGTATCAACCAACGAAGCTTTCTATATTGCGCCATTATGTTTGGCGTCGAAAATGTTTACCAATAAGCAATATGCGCTGGCCGCCCGCAAAGCAGCCGACTATTATGCGAAGCGCCATCTCTCCATGAAAGAACCATATTGGGGCGGCACACTTGATGCAAGTTGTGAAGATAAAGAAGGCGCCTGGGCCGCATTCCAGGGGTTCCTCGCCATGTATGAATTTTCCAAAGAACAAAAGTATTTGGATTATGCTACACATGCCGGTTATGTTACGCTAAGCTATACAGTGGATTGGGATATTCAGATGCCGCCTTCAAGGTTAGAAGACCATGGTTTCAAGTCCCGTGGATGGACAGTTGTATCGGCCCAAAATCAGCACCTGGATGCTTTTGGAGTCTTTTTTTCCCCGGCGCTTTATCAGTTGGGAATATATCTTCATGATAAGAATTTACAAAAAATTGCCATTTTAATGTTTCGTTCCTGCGGCCAAATGATTGACCCTTACGGCTCGCATGGAGAGCAGATACAGCACACCAATTTTGCCCAGGCAGGAGATCTATCGAACATCTATACATTTCGTGGTGGGTACGTTGAGCATTGGACTGTATTTTGGTTAACAGCTCATTTTTTAAATGCTGCTGCAAGATTTTATGAGATTGATAAAAATATTTTGAAATGACTTAACAGGCCACATCGAACAAACAACTCACCGCTATTAAAATAAAACTCATTTCTTCCATTAAAATAAAATTCATGAAAATTCTATCTACATTGTCTAAAGCATTGAAATGTTGTTTTGCCTGTTTTGTTTTCATTTCAATACAAGCGTATGCACAAAAAAAAGATATCAATACTGAAAGTAACCCAACCCGTGATACCACCAAACTTCAACAATTGTCGGAAGGACTACACGGATACATTTCCATGAATTTACCAAAGCAAAAAGAGGGTTTTGGTTATGGCGTAAGTTTTTACGTGTGTGCATGGCCGTTATTAGAGAAATCTCTTTCAGGTTTTCAGATAGGCCTTCCTGGTACATGGATTTCCCCCGACAACAGAGGCTTCGAGGAGCCATTGTGTCCAATTGGAAGTTATGCGAGAGATAACTGGCCACAAAGAGGCCCGTCATACCGCGATGTTTTTCAAACTATAGAAGGCAGTCTTGGCTTTTGGGGAAGTACCCAATTTGGTTCTACTACTGCAAAGTTCCGGATGAATGGAACAGCAAATTGTTACAACGGTGAAATATCTTCACCGGGCTGGGGTTTCGGAAGAACCAAGTCGCTGGATAGTGACGTGATGGGCATTGCTCAACTTAGTAATCATATACTAGTACCTCCGGATGGACTCACATTCAAGAAAGGTACTTCCGGCGAATTGATGGGGTATGCATGGATGGCTTTACCCATTGTTCCGGCACAGCCTAAGAAAGATGGCAGCGCTCCTTCAGGAGACCAAAGCTGGACTTGCTTTTTGAACGCAGAAAATTTTAAGGGGCCTGTTGCATTTTATATTCCTCGTGTATGGAGCAGGATAGCCGATAAGTATTCTACTGCAGAAGGCCGCACCTTAGATACAAGGGAAGGATCGGTGGGTTCCGGCGCTATTGAAATAAATACTGTTCCCCGTTTTGAAGCCAAAGACTCAAAAGGAGTTGTTTATACAAAAATTCCACGCTTACAATTTCCAATTAATGAAAATGGTGTTACCGTACTAATGCAGGATGCTACTATTTATTCCAAAGATGCCCTTTTTCAACCATTAGAAAAATGGTTTAATGGGGGAAATAATACATCTGGAAAATTTGAAACCGATGCATCCTATATTCCTGAATGTACTACCAGACCTACGGTTTACGACCAGGGACCGAACGCGACAAAAATTTTGGGTGTAGATGCTTATTTCCAGGAAACCATGCTTGGTAAATCATCTTATGGGTTAAAATGGAAGAAAGAATCTAAAAAAGGAATGGGATATTTTCCGGAATATTTCAAACAGGAAGGAGATAAGATGGTTGCTATCAGTGCAGCAGAAGTACCAGAAGAAACTCATTTAAAAAAGCAAAGTTTTGCTTCTGCTGAAAAAGGAAAAGCATACACGTCTCCAACTGAAAAAGGGACGGTGTGGAATTCACCTGGCCCTAAGGCAGGTCCATTTAAAGCAACATTAAGTGACGGTTCTGTAGTTACTTATTATTGGTACAAATTTGTTGACCAGCCTTCTTTGCAGTCTTTAAAATTGAGGGAAGAAGAAAAAAATGCAATTCAAAAAAGAGTAGAAATGATTCATACAAACTGGACTTCAAACAAAGAATATATAGCTCCTCCATCCCAGGGAAAATTGGCAACCATGGATAATGCAATTATAGTAAATCCTCCAAAAGGTTTGGAAAAAGGGTATGTTCCGATAGTAACACGGCAGGAAGCAGGGAAATAAAAAGTATAGGACAATAGCTAAGTATCCCGGTTTTGTAATCTGGCTATATCAAATCGGAGAAGGTTTACGGTTATAAATTCGATAAATTTTAGCCGTTATTTTGAATCTAAAAAGGTATACTTAAAACAATGGAGTTAATAAAATAAGCTACATTTTAAAATGTATGTCTAAGTGGAAGGTATTTGATGTATCATTCACTGAGCTTTATCAATGTTTATTTTATTTATAAAAAAATTTACTAATTCACTTTCTGCCTATAGCTTTCAAGATATTGTTTAGGAGATTTTTTTACAACACTCTTGAATACGCGGTTGAAGTTTGTGATGCTGTTAAAGCCAGTATCGTAGGCTATGCAGGCTATAGTATTATTTTGTTGCTCAACCAATTTTTTACAAGCTTCATTTACCCTTACTTGGTTCACAAATGAAACGAGCGTGTTGTGCGTATGTTTTTTAAAATACCTGCAAAATGCCTGGGGTGTCATGTAGGCAATCTTTGCTATTTCGTCAAGTGTGATCGGCTCCTTATAATTTTGCATAACATAATTATAGATATTGGCAATGCGGATACCTTCAGTATCATTTACCTCAACGGCTATTGATTCAGGGAAAGCTGTTTAACACTTGGTAAAGTAGAAAGGTCT
>JBBPZF010000679.1:0-4861 GCA_038199105.1 Chitinophagales bacterium
TATATTTGATGCAAAAGCGCTGGACAAACTCAAGCAATATCTTTTTCCCGGCAATGTGCGTGAACTACAATATACCATGGAGCGTGCAGTGATCATGGCGGATGGAGAAGAACTCACTGCCGCCGATCTTATATTTTCTCCAATAGAATCTTCAGTAATGCAGGAAGCTGAACCTGCCGACCTCAATTTAAATACAGTTGAAAAAAATACTATTTTACGCGTGATAGAAAAGCACAATGGAAACATCAGCAGGGCGGCGAAAGAACTTGGGCTTACGAGAACTGCATTGTACAGGAGGCTGAGTAAATATGATATATGAAAACCTATCTACCCCTATCCCCTGAAGGGGGAACAAGAAAGATGACCCCTAACCCCTGAAGGGGAACAAGAAAGATAGTATTATAGATTGGCTGAAAAAATTTAAAATTATCATTTAAAATGACATCTGAAATTTGCTTTACAATATTCATTATATAAAAACTAAACAACCCTTTTTGAGAGGGGCGTTTTCATTCCCCCTTCACGGGGTTAGGGGGTCCTATGATTAAAAGATTAGAACTTAGAATAATTAGCAGGGTGTTATTATTATTTATAACGCTCTTCGCAACTTCCTTTATTTTATTAAAAGGGTGGCATACTTATCTTATAATAATTGCGCCCGTTATTATTTACCAGCTTGTAGAGTTATATCGCTTTCAGCATAAATCACAGGACGAGATTCAACAATTTGTCGAGTCAATACAATACCGGGACTTTTCCCGCTATTTTGATGTAAAGCATGCCCCTTCAGAGTTACAACCAATGCGTGCAGGCTTTAACCAGATAAATAGTACGTTCAAAATCATAAGCAAGGAAAAAGAAACGCAGTACCAATACCTGCAAAAAATACTCGAGTTGGTTGAGACGGGAATTCTATCTTATGAAAGCGAAACAGGTGAAGTAATGTGGATGAATGAATCACTAAAGCAAATGTTGCAATTGCCTTATTTGAAAACAATTCATTCGCTTGCAAAAAGGGATAATGAACTTTATAATGATATCGTCGCATTGAAACCTGGCGATGGAAAAGTTACCAAAGCGCACCTCGAAAAAGGATCATTTAAAGTGTTGCTATCTGCAACGGCATTTCAAACGGAAGGGAAAAAATTTAAGCTTATAGCATTTCAAAATATAAGTGAAGCGCTTGATGAAAGCGAATCACAGGCATGGCAGCGGCTGCTTGGCGTGATGACGCACGAGATCATGAATTCAGTTGCGCCGATATCATCATTGGCCGACACGCTAAAAAACAGGCTTGAGAAGCTGGTAGTAAATATGACTAATAAATCTGCTTCAGTTCACGACCTTGAGCTCGGAATAGATACGATAAAAAGAAGAAGCGAGGGGCTCTTAAAATTTGCGGAAACTTATCGCAATCTTAATAAGATCACTACCCTTAATTTGAAAAAAATTTATGTAAGGGATCTTTTTGAAAGCCTTTACCAGCTTATGCAGCCAACGCTTGAGCAGAAAAATATCGAGATGGACATCGTGCTGAAAGATACTGACCTTGTATTGCAAGCGGACACGAACCTGATAGAACAAGTCTTGATAAACCTCGTGGTGAATGCTATGGAGGTGGTAAAAGACAGGGAGGAGCCAAGAATTATTTTGTCGGCCTCCATCTTGAATAATAAAAAAGTGGTGCTAAAAGTGACCGACAATGGCGTAGGAATGACCGAAGAAGTAATGGATAAAATATTCATCCCGTTTTTCAGTACAAAGAAAAATGGAAGCGGCATTGGGCTAAGCCTCTGCAAACAAATAATGATGCTTCATAAAGGAAATATCCACGTACAATCAAAGGAAGGAGAAGGGACTGCTTTTACATTGCAGTTTTAGTTGAAATAATAAACGTTCACGTAGGATAATTCCTTTTATAAAAGTCACTCTTCAACCAATTGAATTCCTGTTTTCGTGAATGACAGTTTGTGTTGCTTATATAAATTGCCGGTAGTCATCTTAAAAGTTTTTTTGCTCATACCAAAGACTGAATAAATGTCTTCCGGCGAAGATTTATCGTGGTAAGGCAGGTAACCATCATTTTCTTTTAATAATCGCAATAACTTTTCTGAGGCATCTTCTACTCTCTCGTAGCCCGGCTTTCCTGCGACTACATCTATTTTATTTTCCGGTAAAATATTTTTTATAAATCCTTTGAACCTATCCCCGATTTCAATATCTCTGTACACCTCATTGAAATGTAAAATTCCCTTATGCGTCTTGTTTATGATAACTTCATAACCTATATCAGTCTTGCGATACACAATCAAGTCAACTTCGTCTTTTACATCCACAGTTAAATTTTCGTTCGATAAAAAAGGGTCCAGTTTTTCAGTTGCTGCCAGTCTTCCTGTTTGCTCATCCATCACAATTTTTACAAGATACTCGCCGTTGACCCGCATAAAACCTTGCATCTTTGATTTCGGGATAAAAAGGTCTTTCATCAGTCCCCAATCAAGAAATGCACCCTGGTGCGTGACATTCACCGCTTTTAATTTTACAACATCTCCCAATATTCCATAAGGCTGTTGTGTTGTGGCAATAGGCCTGTCCTCACCATCATGGTATAAAAAAACTTTAATGTCATCGCCTATTTTAGCATCTGCTGGCATAAAACGTTTTGGCAATAAAATACCATTTTCCCCATCATCCAAAAAAACGCCCATGGATTTTTCTTTGATCACTTTCAATACGTTATACTCTCCCATCTTTATCATAACAGAACATTATATTTCTCTCAAAGGTAGCAGAACAAATTTTTGAAACAGCGGTGAAAAATGAGCAGGAAGCCGGAGCATGAAATGCAGAAAATGAAACTCTGTTTTTCTCTATTCAGTAATTGCTTCCTGGGCAATGCTGTTTAATTCACCCTGGCTGTTTTGTAAAATTGTATCCCGGTTTATTTCACCGGCAAGCAGTTTCGCGATTTGCCGTTGTTCTTCATCTTTCATCTCTCCCGTTCTTGAAATGACCTCTTAAGGTTCGGTTATCATAATTACTTTGTCTTTATTTAAAATTAATCATTTATAGCAATCGCTAAGGTCAGGAAGTCTTCCACGCATTTCTCAAAAACCTCAGCCAATTGCCATGCATAATATTTTCAACATCTTCTTTTGAATAACCGCGTTTGGAGAGAAGTAAAGGCAATTGCTGCAAGCCGGCGATTGTATCAAGATCATAAGGGCATTGTTCACGCCCGAAAGCTCCGTCAAGGTCAGAGCCAATGCCGATGTGTAAAGCATTACCCGCAAGCTGGCAAATATGATCAAAGTGGTCAATGATTTTTTCGAGGTTGCAATTAAAACCACGCGGCGTTGATTTTCCTCTCACCCAATCGGGAACCATCATCCACGCATCTAATACCCCGCCGATAACAGCGTCTCTTTCAATCAACGCCTTTATTTGCTCATCGTTATATTGCCGGTTGTAATTTACTATTGCTCTCACATTGTTATGGCTGGCCCATACATTTCCATTGAAATTATCAAGCGCCTGCCAAAAGGCGTCGTCGCATAAATGTGTCGCATCAAGAATGATGTTGAGCCGCTGCATTTCTTTTAATAATTCAATTCCTTTGGCACCCATCTTTCCACCGGAATCTGTTCCGTTTGCATAACGGCCCGGCCCATAATGTGCAGGGCCAATTGCTCTCAGGCCATAATTATAAGCTCTCTCCAAATATGAAATGTCTATTAAGGAATCTGCGCCTTCGAGACTTAAAATGTATCCAATAGGTTTTTTACCACTATCATTTATATCATTCCAGGAAGCAAGATGGTTCTCCAGTGAACTGAGGTTGTTAACCTGTATCATTTCACCGGCGTCTTCCATGGCTTTATACCACGCTAACTGCGCCTGTGTTTGCGCCCATGCCTGTGGCGGTGAATTCCATCCCGGTAAAGGATTATCCGGTGAGACATAACGGGCAATTTGCGTAGCGACTACCAATCCTATATTTCCTTTTCTTAGCTCCGGTAATGAAACTGTGGCATTGCTTCTGTCGGGCTTATCAGTTAATCCTTTTTCCCTCTCGTTTATTTTCTGCAAAGGCCGGGTAAGATCACGGTTCCATTCCATCGCATTCATGGCAAGGTCAAGATGTGCATCAATTATAAACATGACTTTTTCTTAAATGAAAATTGATATTGAAGAATGGATGTAGGTAAATTTATGACGGTAATGGTTAATGATTGCTACGATGACGGTGATCAAAATGTATTTCACGAGGGTATAAAAATTTAATGATGCTGCCGATAAAAAATACAGTATGTCTTTTGTAAACTTAGCCCGGAACAATGTCATGAATTTTAGCAGGGCTCAATATGAGCAAAAAGAATACAAAAAAATAAAAGGCAGGACGATAGCTCGCACTATTTTCGGGTCAATCTTCCTGCTGAAATTGGGCGTATTTACAAACCGGGACTATTAGCCCAATGGTCCGCAGCTGGATTTAATTGCCAATCGTTTTCTTTTATAATAAATCTAATTCAACACACAAATCATATCGCCTTTTCCAGGACAAAATTATTTTTTCTTATCGGCGCGCTGTTGTAACTCTGCGATTGGCATATAGATCAGGCGGCCAACAGGTTTTTCACCCTTATATGTTATCACCTTTAGCATTACAGATTCTTTAGGTACTATAAGAGGTTCAGTGTATTTTGGAGAAAACCGATCGGGGAATGTATTGTCAAATGTGTAGTAGATATCCAAACCTTTTGGGTCCGTGCTCAGCTCCACTTTTAATTGTTTATCATCTGTATTGCTGGCGCTAAAGACAGGATCGTAAACGCTTGGTGCATATTTAATTTCCGCTTCA
>JBBPZF010000680.1:0-3308 GCA_038199105.1 Chitinophagales bacterium
ACAGATAAATACAACTGCGAATTGTGCCTATACTTTGAACATTATCAAACAATAGATAGTGCATGAAAAGTCTAGGACGCGTGCATGAAACACCTCCCCCGTCATTTCGGCGATAGGAGAAATCCCCTGATCTTGACATGGCCAGAGAAAGTACACCACTCCCCATTCAAGAATCCTCCCCAGGTATTCGACGACAGGAGAAATCCCCGGAACTATTCGAAGTCACAAACGAAACAAAAAATATTATTTTTATAAATTATTTCTTTAAAACGTTGTCCTGATCACGTGTGAGATAGGGATATATATTATAATAGCGTGTATTTTTCTACATTTGTTTGTTTAAATTATATATGCTTAATAATAAACAGAAGATTGACATCATAAATATTATACTTGAAGATTGTATTGAAGCATTTCCTCTTTCGTCCTTCATTATAAGTATTTACAAGCAATATATGCAGCGCGGAAGCCTTAGTAAAAAGCAGTTGCAGGGCCTTTACAGTAAGGCATCAAAAATAGAAGGCATCTCGCCATCCAAACTTGGTACACTTGAAGCCATCATGAAAAAAATGCCCAATCGGTTTAAATCAGACTTACCGGGTGCGGCCCCAATGTTTGAAAAAGATGAAGCGGCGGGAAAAATGATTGAGGCGATTCTTGCTAAATACCCGCAACACAAAAGAGTACTTTACCTGGAAGCAAAATATAATAACAACGAAGTGCTATCGGCCTTAGAGAATACTGAACTGAAAAAGTTTTGTAAGATGATCAAATGATTCGATGTAATTTACCTATAAAAAAATGCCGGTAAAAACCGGCATTCTAATTTACTTTTGAAATTGTGTACAAATAAGTATCGCGCTTACTTTCCCACCACACGGTACCGAACGGAACCTCCGTTAGCCTCTTCTCTAAGAAAAGTATCATCAGGAGTTACATATAACTTTTCGCCATTAAGAGTTACTATTTTAGAACCTTCGGGCAATTCAGGTACAATATCGCCATTATTTAACGGAGATGCCGGGTAATCGCCGCTTTCTGCCTCACCTGAATTATTTATTTCTCCGTTTTTACCCACAACAATATACACAGGCGCTCCGTTTGAACTCCTGTCTTCTTTGTAGTAAGTACCATTAAGTTCATAAAATTTTTCACCATTAATCGACACTGATTTTGCACCATTCGGTAAAGACGATACGCTAGCGCCCATTGGAGCATCAACCACTTCATAATTATTATCATCATATTGCCTGTAGTAAATTCCGTTATAATAATAAAACGGATTAACTCCTGCATAAACACGTGAATAGCCAAAAGGCAAGCTGCCTACACGAATGCCAAACGGCGGAAATACAGGTTGGTAATAACCGGAATAGTAGCTATAGTAAAGCCCATCGGTGTAATAATATGGGAAACCACCGAAATAGATAGAGATACTATTATGCGGCCTGTAAGAATATCTTGGACCATAAGCCGTATAAAACCTGCGGCCGTCGCCATCGTTATTATAACCGTAATAACTATTGCGATAATTGTTCCGGTTAGAATAATAGCTATTATTACGGTAACCATTATTACGATAATTATTATTTCTATATGAATTGTTGCTCGCAACTTCATTCCTGGCCTTGTATTGCTGTTGATCAAATGTGCGGCTGTTCCTTTGAGGAGCTACCCGTGACGTTTGCGTATTCCTGTCCGGGTTTTGGTTTACGTTGGTATTTCTCTCCCTCATTATCCTTGAAGCGCTATTCGTACCATTATTTGAATTTTGCTGATACCCACTCGGGTTGTTATTATTGGTGGTAATCTGGCGGTCATTACGATTGTCACGGTTGCCGTTATTTCTGTCTATTCCAGGCGCGGAACTAATATTGTCAGGCGTACGCTCTGCTCTTTGTACACCTGGAAACGACCGCGTGTTAGCGCTCACACTTCGTGAAGGAGAAGAATTTGGTTGCATGCTTTCTCCCGATCTTCCCCGGAAATTACCATTTTCCCTGCGCTGTGCATCGGCACTTGTAAAAAGAAGCGCTGAGAAAAAGGTAGATAGTAATAAAATATTTATATGTTTCATGTTTTTTTATTTAAAAAATTTTGTTACAAAATTAAAACTTTATAGCAGTGAATAAAATGGATGTCTCTGTTAAATAAACTTCAATTAGTCCATTGCTGCTTTCTCAAAAATTAGATATAATTGCAGATGTATAGTTTAATATAACTGGTTGCATTAAAAGCAAATATTGTGACTATAACATAGTGGTAACAATATAGCTGTGGATAACAATGTCCCGTGCCGCAATAGCAATAGAAGTTTTGATACCTTCTCGTAAAAGGACCGTCGGATATGTGCGAATGAGCCCTGCAGATATAGTATGAAAGTTTTTTCTGAAAGTATTTTTTTAAAGGGATTAATTCCACCGAAGCATTGCAAATTCAAAAAAAGTTATTACATTTACAGCCATATAACAATCTCTCTTTTACAGTTCCCATTATCTTTATTAAAATCTTCCCCTCTTAATTATTACCAGGTCTTCGGAGCATTTTGTTCACCTTGTAATTTTTAGCATAGTCCATCTTTACCTTTTTCGTGCCTGGCAAAGTATTTAACAGAATATTTTGTAGTAAGACTAATACAACACGGCGGTTTCGTGTCTTACTATTGAATGTTTTTAAAATTAAAAGTTATGAAAACAAATTCAACTCAAAAAGAAATTTTACTCATCACCGGCACGAGCTTTTCGGCCCGCCAATTCTGTGAAACACTGGATGGTATTAGTTATAGCCATCTTACAGAAAAAGAAAAATTAGAAGTGGCGTGCTGGAACGGTCTGTTGCCCGAAATATTGCCAGAAGTATTTGAGGAGTGTCCTTTAAATAAAAAATTGTATCTCTGGGAAATTAAGGAAGGCGCCTCTTTTATTGACCTTGAATTAGGTGAGACACATTTAAGGCTTGACGAGCAATATTCAATAGACCCCTATTCGTTCTTGCCACTTCGGGTGTTGTCATGAGCAAAGTTGTGGCGATAATGCGGAGCGCCTTCAAAATAATGCCTTGGCAAATTTCCATAAACCAGCCAAATAAATTGGCCTGTTTTATAAACTATCATACTGAATCAATAGTCGAAGATTTCTTCAAGACTTAACTTTTTTACTTCTCCATATTTTGCCAACGCGTCCGGATTTATTTTCTTTTCGGAAGCCAGTATGCAATAGGTGTATGGCTTATTCGAAATGTGATTATTGGCAAACTTCTGCAAGTAACTAACATTAATTTCTTCGAATTCTCGTACTCATCTTTGCGCA
>JBBPZF010000681.1:0-2048 GCA_038199105.1 Chitinophagales bacterium
AAAGATTGACTTTAAAAAATTATATCCGTTAATAGATGAAACTATCAGCCGTGTAAAGCAACAATCGCCGCATGCTGTACAAACCGGTCCGGCAATAAGAGAAGATATATACACCTTAGGCAAACATCTTCAAATACTTTCAGAACATCCTGATCTCAAATACCTCTACTTAAAACTTTCTGAAAGTATTTTAAAGCTTCATCAAAGCAAATAATTCATTTCCTTGTTACGGAAATTCAAAAACCTGTTTATATGTTATAGCGTAATTTTGCCTGCGTTAAAGAAAAGCTGATGTATAAGGTTACGTTTAAGTTTGAACAAAAGGGACTAGCCCCCGTTACTATAAATAATGTAGAGCCTGATCAATCCATATTAGAAGTTGCGCTTACCAATGATATTGTTTTGCACCATAACTGTGGCGGTGTATGCGCCTGTAGTACTTGCCACCTGTACGTTGAAAAGGGGGAGAATTTTTTGGAAGAGCTTAGTGATAAAGAAGAAGATTTTATTGACAGGGCAATAAATCCGAGATTAAATTCAAGGCTGGGGTGCCAGTGCATAATGCATTCCGGTGAAGGAGAAATACAAGTTACTTTGCCTGATCAAACTCAGTTTTTAGGAGAATAGATTAATTAGCTGATTAGATAATGTGCTAATTTGCTGATTCGGATTTTCTAAGATTACAGCATTAAACATTAGCATATTAGCTTATCAGCACATCAGCAAATTATTAATTATGAGTTTTGAACCGCCTATCCATTGGAATGATTATGAAGATATCGCTATGAAATTATATGAGCGTTTTGGTAATGATTTTGGGGAAAGTAAAATATACCGGTTACGATTTACTGATCTTCATAAATGGGTTTTGGAAATACCAAACTTTAAAGGCAAACCCGAAGAAAGTAACGAAGGTCATTTAGAAATGATTCAAAGTACCTGGGTATATGAATGGAGAGATAACCAAACCGCAACCCCTAAAGGGGCTTAATATTTTATTCTTTATGAAAATAATTTTCAATTTAAAATTACCATAACCGGAGCGTCAAAGTATGGACATTTTAGATAAATTCAAGGCTATAAAAATTTTCATATTTGATATGGATGGTGTATTAACGGATGGATCGTTATTGATTTTGAATGATTCCGAATGGTTGCGGAAGATGGATATTAAAGATGGTTATGGCATGCATGTAGCAGCCAATCATGGTTATAGAATGGTTGTGATTTCTGGGAGTACATCTGAACCTTCAAAAAAAAGATTATATCACCTGGGTGTGAAGGACGTGTTTATGGGGGTTACCGATAAAAAAGAATTATTGAAAAAATATATAGAAGAACATAAGCTAAACCCGTTAGAAATACTGTATATGGGAGATGACATTCCGGATTATGATAGTATGGAAGTTGTTGGCTTGTCATGTTGCCCGGCAGATGCGGTGAGTGAGCTAAAGCAAATTGTGCAATATATTTCACCCTTCAATGGCGGGCATGGTTGCGTTAGAGATGTTATAGAAAAAGTTTTAAAACTTCAAGGAAACTGGCCTTTGCACAGCCACACTCCGGCGCTTTAGTATATCTTAAAGTTTCAATGTTATCTTAGCTGAAGAAATTACTAAATGAAACTGCTGCCTGCTTTTCTTAAATTGATAAGATGGCCAAATCTTATATTCATTGCCCTTACACAATGTTTATTCTTCTATTGCATATTACCTTTTATTTACAAGGGTATTACAATGCCAGGTTTACCGCAAAATATTTTTTACCTGTTAGTCACTGCATCAATTGTTATTGCGGCTGCCGGGTATATTATCAATGATTATTTTGATCTCAATATAGATATTGTAAATAAGCCCCACAAATTAATAATAGAAAAGCATATCAGCAGGAGATGGGCAATTTTTCTTCATTTGTGTTTTTCATTTATTGGGTTTGCAATAAGCTGTTATGTTGGTTACACACTCAGGAATATCTACATACCTTTTTTTAATTTGATATCCATTGCGTTGTTATGGTTTTATTCAACCACATTTAAAAAACAATTATTG
>JBBPZF010000682.1:0-8166 GCA_038199105.1 Chitinophagales bacterium
TTCTTTGCCAGGGCCGCGGTTCGGCTGCCAAGTCAACTATTTGCTACTGCCTTGGTATTACTTCGGTTGACCCTACCAAATTCGATTTGTTATTTGAGCGATTTATCTCTTCTGCCCGCAATGAGCCACCAGATATTGATGTGGACTTTGAGCATGAGCGCCGGGAAGAAGTAATGCAATATGTGTTTCAAAAATATGGACGCGACAGGGCAGCTATTGTAGCCACCGTTACGCAGCAACACCAGAAAGGAGCTATGAGAGATGTTGGCAAGGCAATGGGATTATCTGTTGATACTATCAATCGTATTTCAGGTTCTGTGTGGGAGTTTACTGACGAATGGTTTGAAGGAAAGAGGCTGACAGAGCAGGGACTGGATCCATCTGATAAACATCTTTTAAAAGTGTTGCAGCTTACCAAAGAATTTATGGGTTTTCCCAGGCAGCTCGGGCAGCATACAGGAGGCTTTGTTATTACCAATGGAAAGCTTAGCGACCTCTGCCCCATACTAAATGCACGTATGGCAGACAGGACCTGTATCGAGTGGAACAAAGATGATATAGATGCACTCGGCTTTATGAAAATAGATGTGCTGGCTCTCGGTATGCTCACCTGCATCCGCAAGGCTTTTGATCTTGCTAAAGAAAACTATGGGCTTCACCTTACGCTGGCCAATATTCCACAGGATGATCCGGCTGTTTATGAAATGATTTGCCATGCAGATACGATTGGCGTATTTCAAATTGAAAGCCGCGCACAGCAATCTATGTTGCCAAGGCTAAAGCCTAAATGTTTTTACGACCTCGTGATTGAAGTAGCCATAGTGAGACCGGGGCCGATACAGGGAGACATGGTGCATCCATACCTGCGCAGGCGCAATGGCGAAGAAGCTGTTGAATATCCGTCAAAAGAATTAGAGGAAATTTTAAAACGTACGCTTGGTGTGCCCTTATTCCAGGAGCAGGCTATGAAGATTGCTATTGTGGGCGCGGGCTTTACACCGGCCGAAGCTGATGAGCTGCGCCGCAGTATGGCTACATTTAAAGTAAAAGGAATGGTGACAAAATTCCAGGAAAAACTTACAACGGGAATGATGAAGAATGGATACACGTTTGAATATGCACAACGCGTTTTTAAGCAGCTCGAAGGCTTTGGCAGCTATGGCTTCCCGGAAAGCCACGCGGCAAGCTTTGCATTGCTGGTGTATGTTTCCTCGTGGATCAAATGTTTTTATCCGGATGTATTTGCCTGTGCTTTGCTTAACAGTATGCCAATGGGATTTTATCAACCCGCGCAGATCATTAGTGATGCAAGAAAGCATGGTGTGGAAGTGAGGCCTGTTGATATTAACTATTCAGATTGGGATAATAAGCTGGAAGAAAAATCAGGAAAATATTGTGCGATGCGACTTGGCTTCAGGCAAGTAAAAAGATTACGGGAAGGTGATATGAATACACTGGTCTCGAACAGGAAGAAGCTATACAGCAGTGTTAATAACCTGCGTGATATTAATTTATCAGAAACAGTTCTTGAGAATTTAGCAGATGCAGATGCATTCCGCTCCATTGGGCTTGACCGCCGTGAAGCATTATGGGAAGTATCCACCAAAGACCAGCCAGTTGCATTGTTTTTAGGGCAGCCATCGGCAGATGCAAACGGAGAACAGGTAACCCTTCCTGTTATGTCAGCATCCGAACACGTGTTGCATGATTATTCTGCTACATCACTATCTTTAAAAGCGCACCCCGTAAGTTTTATAAGAGAAAAACTGGAGCAGCTTCATGTTATATCAACAAAAAAACTATCCGGTGGAAAGAATGGGGATTTGGTAAAAGTGGCGGGGCTTGTATTGGTAAGGCAAAGGCCAGGCACGGCAAAAGGCATTTGCTTTATGACTATTGAAGATGAAACAGGGTTTGCAAACCTGGTTATTTGGGAAAGCCTTTTTGAAAAGTTTAGGAAGGAAATATTGCAATCAAAACTGATAATGGTGGAAGGTAAATTGCAAATTGAGGGAGAGGTAATACATGTGATTGTAAAGCGTTGTTATAACTTTTCAAAGCTATTGCGTAACCTCACTTCATCTCAAAATGAAGAGCCGCAGGTGTTAACGCTTGCCCGCCCTGATGAAAAATTTATTCCCACACATGTACTGAGTGACCGGTTAAAATTGAACAAAGGCGGTGATGAAAAAATATTTTTTGGAGGAAGGAATTTTAAATAATAATTATGGGTAGGTTATATAATTTGATTTTTATTACGAAGAAATCATTTTTACTATAGTTGCACGCACCACTAATAACTTGCTTCAAGGACTATTCATTATATAATGGTAAAATATTTAGCCGGAGGAACACATGCACAAATATGCGACGGACAGCGAATAAAGGATAGCCTTGTTTTTCTAAAAATCTGTCAGCAGTAAGAGCTAAATCCTGAAGAGAAAGAACACGATTAATTTCTTTGGCATTCTTATTTATATTACCACCACTATCACTCCTCCCGAAACCACTCATATCAGAAAACTTCCGTTCCTAATAAATTAGTTTGTCTCCTAATCAATTAGTAGTTACATTGCATTAAAATAATAAGAGATGGTAAAACTGGCTAAACGTGAAGAACAGATCATGCAGGTTTTTTGGGATTTAAATAAAGCATTTATAAGGGATGTGATCCCATTGTTGCCCGACCCGAAACCGCACTATAATAGTGTAGCGACCATTGTGAAGATACTGGAAGAAAAAGGGTTTCTTAATCATGATACAGCAGGCAATATGCTGCACTATTTTCCGGTGATCAGCCGCGAAAAATATCAAAAGTTTGCATTGAAGGATATCGTGAGCCAGTATTTTGATAACTCTTACCCAAGGATGCTTGCCTTTTTTGCAAAAGAGCAAAAGCTAAGTGAAAAACAATTAAACGAGATAGTAGACATCATCAAAAAAGAAAAAAAATGATTCCTTACATTTTGTACACGGCTCTTATCCTGAGTGCAAGTCTTATTTTTTACAAACTGCTTTTACAAAAGGAGACTTTTTTCCAGATGAACAGGTTGTTCTTAATTGCGTGTATGGTAATAGCTTTCATTCTCCCCGTAATACATATACCGCAACAGATGTCTTTTAGAAATGCAATAACGGAAGTGCATACCAACAATATCGAAATTTTGACTAATCAAAATCCCGGGAATAATGCTGATAATAAAATGCATGCAACCGTTGATGTACCATTAAAAAGTAACAATACGATCAACTTAGACAAGGCAAAGCAATGGATTATGTTTTTGTATTGGTTCGGAGTGGCCATATTCGGCCTCAACTTTTTGATGCAGGCGATTCTGCTGCTTTATAAGGCATGGTCACGGCCCACAATTAAAGATGGAAAATTTCGCATTGTAGAAATAACGGGTGATAAAGCGCCTTGTTCATTTGGTAATAATATTTTTATCAATCCCGAAAAATATGATTGGGAAACCTACAACCAGGTACTGCTGCATGAGAAGATCCATATTGAGCAGAAACATACCATTGATCTTATTCTTGCAGAAATTGTTATCGTTTTTCAATGGTTTAATCCATTCGCATGGCAGTGGCGAAAAGAACTGGAAAATAATCTTGAATATTTTACGGATGATAAACTACTGCAATATGATGCTATTAAAAAAGAAAGCTACCAGCTAAGCCTGCTGAAAGTAGCCGCCCCACATTTTCCTCTAAGTCTTACTACAAATTATAATCAATCACTTCTCAAAAAAAGATTACTCATGATGAACGCTAAAAAATCTAATATGCATACTGCATGGAAATACTTTTTCCTTTTACCACTAATGGTACTTTTTGCATCGCTCTTTAATGAACCAATTGTAAAAAGCCAAACGGCAACGCCGAAGCCTATAGTGAAGGCCAATCCAAAAGTTGAGACCGAAATAAAAACAGAAGGAAACTGGTTCGCCACGATAAAGGGTGATAAAATAAATTTCCAGTTTAAAAATGATGATGATAAAAGCTCTTACAACGGCAACAGCTTTCTTCTAAGTGAGTTCAGTAACCTTCCCCGCGACAAGCGAGGTACGTTTACGCTTGCCCGTGAGGCTGGTATTATGGAATTTACAGGAAAGTTTGACGGAGACAAAGGAATGGGTGAATATAAATTTACACCGGACAAAGGCTACAGTGGTCTCATGAACAAAGAAGGTATAGAATTGAAAGATGAATGGCGATGTAATGTTTTTCTTTTTTGTAAACGTAAAACAATCTTATGTACGAATGCTAAAGCAGCAGGGCTATACAGACCTGGACAAGGATAAAATAATTCCGCTTGCAGCATTAGATGTAAACGAAGCCTATATAGCATCTATCAAACAGGCAGGCTTTACCGATATCGGGTTGGACAATCTCGTTCCTTTCAGGGCGCTGAGTATAGATAAAGCTTATATAGATGAAATACGGAAAGCTGGTTATAACAATGTTACGCCGGACAAGATTATAACTTTAAAAGCACAGGGCATTGACGGAAAGTATATCGCCGATTTTCGCAGTTCGGTCAAAAATAAAAATGACGCAGAGAGAAATGAACTGCCGGAAATGAAAGAAAATGATGAAAAAAACAAGGATAAATATAATGCTAAAAACTATAATATTAAAAGTGATGATAAAAAGGACGGTGATATGGATGATAATGATCTTATCACCTTCAAAGCTTTGAATATTGATAAAGCTTTTATTAATTCTTTTAAAGAAGTGGGTTATAATAATCTTTCCAACAGCGACCTTATATCAATGAAAGCACTTGGAATAACTCCTGAATTTATAAAGAGTTTTAAGAACGCCGGCTACACAAATCTGAAACCCGATGACATCGTTTCTTTAAAAGCACAAAATGTTTCGCCTTCCCTGATAAAACAATACAAAGACCTTGGATTTACCAACGTAAGCATCGGTGATGTCGTTGGTGCAACGGCGACAGGTACTTCACCTTCTTTTATTAAAGCGATGAAAGATAAAGGACATAATATGAAGAGCCTGGATAAATACATAGCGTTGAAGACGGTGCTCGGGGAATAAATGAAAACACCAAAATAATTTCATGTAATTCCCATCTCAGTGAACTTAGTGATAGGGTATGCATTATATTCGGTAGATATTTTAGGTGAAAGCTACATGTCAATTGAACCAAGGCATTTTCTTGTTTAAATGGCCTGGCGACGATTTGCTGAGGCATGGGAATTCAGGTGCTGCAAATCTTTTTCATACTTTTCTTTCAACGTCCCAACACGATCAAGAGCATTTGAAAAATGCCAGGCAGCAATTAATACGACCCTGTTTTGAATAAAGTAATGTCCCGGCATTATAACGTTCCCGTATAGACGCTTTTTGAAGCATCTCTTTCATCATCGCTTATAAAGCCGATCCATGTTTCCGCAGCGTACCCCTTTTGATCTTTGTTTATTCGTAACGCCTGGCCATCTTCACGTACACCCGCCTTGGGCTAATAGATAATATTACCTCCCTGCGGGAAGTAAGCAACGAGTATTACTTTATCATTTGGCTGGGCGATGCCGGTATTGCTGTTATCTGCCCAGGTGAAAAGAATAATGTCATCTGCCTGTAACGTGGCAACCGCGTTTTCAGCAACGGGCAGCGGCCCCTGTGAGACCAGTATTTTTGGATAAGAAAGAAAAGTATCTGGATAGCTACCCACGATTGCCCTGCTCATAAGTGCGCTGGTTGCCCGGTTGTATCCCGTCCGGTATCGCCGTAAGAAGGAAAACTTTTATTGAAAAAATTAGTTCCTGTAAAGGCTTTTGTAAACCCGTTGCAGAGCTTTAATTTATTTTCAGCCGTTGCGGGTGTTTCAAAAAAGGTTACTATCTGCAAGAAGCCTACCCACCGTCGTTGTTGCGTGTTCGTGCGGATGGCTATGCTGCATGCAATCACCAACAACCAGCTTACAGTTATGAACTAAAGAGAAATAAAACTTTTTGCTGTGTATTAACTTAGTAAAATGCTAATGCCCGGCAGCAGGTAACCGAAGTTTATAACAATCAATCCTCTTTATGAAACTGTTCAGTTATTTCCTTAACGATTATTCCAAACTTCCGGATAACACTGCGGATAATAAGCGTTTTGCCATCAGGCATGAGGTACATGTATTGTGTCATATTCACATGCTTCACCAATCCTTTATCGGCTATCTTTAACCGAAATCTCCAGGTAAAGTAATTACCATATAATTCTCCATGGGCAGTGCCGCCGATAAAACTACCAGTGCCTTCCGCATGATGTGCATCCGTAAGTTTTAATGTAAAGGTGCGGTGATTTGGTTTCTCCTTTTCGGGGTACAGATCCTGGTTTATGGTTAAAATGCCATTGGCATATACCCCCGCCGTTTTGGTGGTAATGCGTTCTGAAGGCCCGCCACTTCGGGCTTCCAGAACCCCAGCTGAGTGTGTATGGCCGCCGAAAAATTTTACAGGATCAAGAATGGGTGTACTGCTACCGAAATTTTCAGGCTTTAAAGTGGAGCAACCTGCTAAAACAAAAAGAACCAAAAAGGTGGAGATACAGATATTTTTCATTTTAGGGTTTTAACATTAATCGTGCCGTCGTTCTTCCCGGGTCGTTACTTGCCGGTGCCCTTACGGGAATTGTAGTTTTGGATTTCAGCATGTTGACCGTGATTTAGTGAAAGCCGTTGGCGATGCCATTGAAACTATTCTTGCATAACACAAACAGGTAATTCAAATTATATTCAGTTGGATGAATGGATTAAACATAATAGAATTTTTACCTTATATGTTATCAAAAAGCTATTGGCTTTTAGCCTTTCGCTACAAATCATAACTATTAGCTTTACTATTCCGTTCTTAAACTCTTCACCGGGTTTGCCATAGCTGCTTTTATTGTTTGCACACTTAGTGTTATTAATGCAAGCAACAACATTCCTGCTCCGCTTAATATGAATATCCACCAGCTTATTTTGGTTCTGTAGGCAAAATCTTCCAGCCACTTATAACCTACCCACCATGCAATAGGTGCCGCAATTATAAAAGCTATCAACACCAGTTTTATAAAGTCTTTTGATAAGATGGAAATGATATTGCTAACGCTTGCGCCTAATATTTTTCTTATACCAATTTCTTTTGTTCGTGTGTTAATGGTGTACATTACCAGTCCTAATAATCCAAGGCAACTGATAAGAATGGATAATGCTGTTGCCCAGCTTAACAGGCTTGCAGTATGTTGTTCCGAGGTATAGAAATCAGCGACCATTTCATCAACAAACTGGTAATTAAAATCTTCATCAGGATAGAGCTGGTGGAAGGCTTTCTGTATCTTACTAATGGCATTCTTCCAGTTATCAGTTCCGGCGGTATTTGGCTGCAACCGAACATGAAATTCATCGCCCAGGCTTCCGGTAAAAACCATCGGGCTTATGGGCGCATGGGTTGACTGATCATGAAAATCCTGTAGTACGCCAACGATGGGCATATTTTTATTACCATTGAAGGTTAAATATTTTCCTATTGCATCTTCGGACTTTCTAAAGCCAAGAATTTTTGCATAGTTATCATTAATTAAAAGATCTTTCATGGTATCGCTTGCCGCAACATTTCTGCCTGCCAGCATTTTTAATTTATACACTTTTAAATAATTGGTATCGCCCCATCTTATTTGAATTTGCGCTTTTATATCCGGCTTTGCCGCATAAGAAACATTGGCGAATGAAACGCCTTTATCTGCGGGTGAAAGAAAACCGATGCTTGCTGTTTCAACACCAGGTATTGTATTGATGGCTGATAGTAATTGTTTGCCATGAGTGCTAACTGTATCACGGGGTAATTCAAAAGTGATGATGCCGTCTTTATTAAAACCGAGGTCTGCATTCAAAGAGTAATTAATTTGCTTGCCTACCATTAAAGTAGCAATCACAAAAAACTGTGCTATCACAAATTGCGACACAGTCAGTGATTTTCTAACCCATGTATTCCTGGTGTCGTTGCTGTTAATAAATGATTGTGTTTTTAAAACCTGCACAGGCTTGTATCCTGATAAAATAAACGCCGGATAGATACCGGAAAGCACACTTACAAGCATAGCAAGCAGCAATAAAAATAAAAAGATATAAGGCTGATGTACTGGCTGAAAAGATAACCCCGGAGGTACAAA